>NZ_AUTL01000247.1:0-19723 GCF_000498015.1 Pseudoalteromonas sp. TAE79 | reverse complement strand
TCTGTCGACTGAGTTCAATACCGTATTGCTTAAACATCGCTTCCTGGCGATACAGCGGTAACCCGTATTGGTATTTACTGGTGATAAGCTGACTGAGCAAACTGCTGGTTGCAATGCCTTTGTTGATGGGCATGGCAGGCATTGAGGCTTGTTTAATCTGTGTCTGAGTTGAGGATTTATCACAGTGACGGCAGGCGTATTTAGGCCTAATATGCTCAATCACTTTGATTTTAGCGGGTATGAACTCAAGCTTTTCTGACTTATCTTCACCCATTTTATGTAGCTCACCGCCACAGCAATCACAGGTTTTGTCGATGATGTCGTGAATAACCTGCTCACGAGGTAAGTCTTTTGGCAGTGCCTTACGCACCGGCTTTTTACGGGTATAGCTAATGGATTGTTGCTCTGCCTCAACTTCCTCAACAATTTCTTCCACTTCATTGAATAACTCGCCTTGCCCGGCAAAGCCTTCAGCACTTTTGCCGAATTGTTTTTGTTGGGCCAAGCTCCAGCGCTCTTCCAATGCCGCAATCTGGGCATCCTTCTGCGCTAACAGTTTTTCAAGTTCAGCAATGCGCTGTTTAAGGGCGAGTTCATTTTTCATGACGCCTATTTTAAGGCATCATCAAAGGCTTTGCAGTGCTAACTGAACTCACTTTGATGATCATCAATCGATCGCAAATATTAAAGCATTTTCTTACCTGCGACATCAATTTTACTGTGTCCAATCACATCATAACCCGATAATAACCAGTGTAATTGCTGCTCGCTTAAGGTCATGGTGGGTGACATGAGTTTGGGCCATTTGAACTTATGCTTATCTAATCGCTTATACCACAGTGCAAAACCGGTGTTATCCCAGTAAAGCAGTTTGAGTTTGTCACGGCCTTTATTACAAAACACAAATAGCGCACCACTGAGCACGGGTAGTTCAAGCTCTGCTTCCACCAACGCCGCCAGACCATTAATTGATTTTCGAAAATCAACGGCATCGGCACATAAATAGACGGTGGGTACATCAACGAACATCCTCATACCGTTAGCCCTTTAATAATGGCAACGATATCGGCCGTCGCTAAATCGATAGGAAACGTGAGTTGGCCGGTTAGCGTATCAAACTGCAGCGTATTTTGACGAGTTTGCGCGCAGACTTCAGTAGTTTGTTTTACCTGGACAAAACGTGATGATGTAAGGCACTGCGTGTGCACTGGCAAGGTGGAATTAGGCTGGTCTTTTGCCAGTAAAGCACGTTGTTTATAATAAGTCGTAATAGCGACATTATGGTGTTGGCAGAATTCAATATTAGTACCACTAAACGTACTGCGTTGCAGCAAAAGCTGCTGCCACTGTGCGCTTGTTCTGTAAGTTTTCATCACCTGCTCCGAATTTATCATTGAGCAGGTATTTTTAGATAATCAGAACATCGATGCTAGGTGTGGTTCGCTAGACGCTTACAGAACTTCCAACATTTAAAGAGTTGAAAGGACAGTTGTTACTTGCTGATAGAGGGTATTATTCAGGTAGTTATATTCATGAATTAGATAAAGCAGGAGGATTTTACGTATTAAGAGCTAAGGGGTGAAAAGCAGTCAGAGTACATAATGCTTTTAAGCAAAATGGACAGGAATTAACAGGAAGTCATTCCCCAAAGTTATGTGAATTGCTCCCCGAATTACCTAAAAATGATCTTATTGATATGAATGTTAGCATAAAAAACAAGCTAACAAGAGTCGTTGGGTATTGGTCAAAAAAAGAAAAACAATATACATTTTTAGTCACTAATTTATCTATTGATGAATTTACAGCGACTGAAATAGGCAAATTATATAGGTTACGCTGGCAGGTTGAATTACTTTTTAAGGAGTGTAAGTCTTATAATAATTTACGCGGCTTTCAAACATCAAACGCAACCTTACAAGAGGCGCTAATTTATGTAAGTTTAATAGTAACCACGCTTAAAAGGTTTTTAACTGGCTGTATTGAAAAGATATTCAAAACTGAAATGTCTACAATGACAGTAGCAAAAACAACGGGTGTTTGGTGGATTGGCATATTAACAGCGATTATTAGGAAGCATAGGAAAGGATTGTTAAATGCAGTTAATGCAGCATTTGACTTTCTGAGGAAAAATGCAGCTAGGGCACACCCCAAACGCGATCGAAAAACAGGAGTATTTCAGTATGGGGTAGAGCCAAATTTTTAAGGCTGTACTTAATATTTTTCTTAAGTACCTACCTATGACATCCATGTAAGTAGTAAATAAATCCTTGTCATATAATTACTAAAAACGCAATTACCAACTAATTTTAATTTTAGCACGCAAGATAAATAAATCAAGAATTTATAAACTATTTACTACACGTTATTTAGTAATGTTTATAGTCATTTCCAATATATAAACAGTATTAAACAACTCAGGGCTTAAATGGCGATTAACGCTTAAATTTAGTTTCTAAAATTACAGAAGATGTTGTGCGCTCTACTCCATCCAGATTTCCTATATCGTCTAGTAAATGGCTAAGCTGCTCTAAATTTTGAGCCTGTACTACAGCAATTAAATCAAACTCACCACTTATCGCGTAAAGCTGCGAAATTGCATCAATTTGCTTAAGCTCGATATTTGTTTTAGTTGTTAATTTTTGCCTTACTTTTATAGACACATGAGCTGATACCATTTTACTGAGGTAGTCGTCACCATAATCAACGCTATAGCCTTTAATTACACCCGTTTCTTCTAGTTTGAGCATACGGCTTTGTACCGTTGAACGAGATAAGTCAAGCATGCGAGCAAGATCAGAAATACTCGCTCTAGCGTTTGTTTTTAGTACAGAAAGTAGCTTTTCATCTTGTGGAGTTATCATAATGGTTATTTTCTTCGTTATTTTGTCTTTTATTTTAATCATTTTTCACAAAATAGCACTGCAATTTTAATAGCTAACCTTCGATAATGACCTTTACAAGAAATAATAACGTGTTTGCTGAAGAATAAAGGCTATATTCTTCTTTGAGTTAGCAACTAATCTTTTATCTAAGCCCATTAAATTTAGGTGTAAAAATGCAAGTAACAAGAGACTTATTTAACGACGTAATGGTACCAAACTATAATCCATCAGCAATCATTCCAGTTCGTGGTGAAGGTTCACGCGTTTGGGATCAAAATAACAATGAGTTCATTGATTTTGCCGGTGGTATTGCCGTTAACTGTTTGGGTCACTGTCATCCTGCATTAGTTAAAGCATTAAAAGAGCAAGGCGAAAAAATTTGGCATTTATCGAATGTTATGACTAATGAGCCAGCACTTCGTTTAGCTCAAAAAATGGTTGAAGCAACATTCGCTGATAAAGTTTACTTTGCAAACTCAGGCGCAGAAGCAAACGAAGCAGCCCTTAAGCTAGCGCGTCGCTATGCACTGGACGTATATGGCGCTGAAAAAACGCAAATTATTGCATTTAATAAAGGTTTCCATGGTCGAACATTTTTCACAGTCACTGTGGGCGGGCAAGCTGCTTATTCAGATGGCTTTGGTCCAAAACCTGCTGACATAGTACATTGTGATTTTAACGATATAGCGGCATTTGAAGCGCTGATCAGCGATAAAACATGTGCTGTTATGATGGAACCATTACAAGGTGAAGGCGGTATTATTTCACCAACAGATGACTTTGCTAAAAAAGTACGTGAACTTTGTACTAAACATAACGCGTTACTTATTTTTGATGAAGTACAAACGGGTGTTGGTCGCACAGGCGATTTATACGCTTATGAAGGTTTAGGAGTTGTTCCTGACATTTTAACAACGGCAAAAGCATTGGGTGGTGGTTTTCCAATTGGCGCTATGATCACTCGTACACCTATTGCTGAGCATTTAAAAATTGGTACTCACGGTTCTACTTATGGCGGAAACGCACTTGCTTGTGCTGTAGCCGAAGCGGCATTTGATACAGTAAATACACCAGACGTACTAAACGGTGTTAAAGAGCGCGAGCAATTATTCCGTGACGGATTAAACGCAATTAATGAAAAATACAACGTATTTAGCGAAGTACGTGGTAAAGGCTTATTAATTGGCGCAGTACTAAATGACAAATTTGAAGGCCGCGCACGCGACTTTTTAGTAGCCAGTGCTAATAATGGTTTAATGAACCTTGTAGCTGGCATGAATGTAATTCGCTTTACACCGTCTTTAGTTATTCCGTTTGAAGATATTAAAGAAGGCTTAGCGCGCTTTGAAAAAGCGGTTAGCGATGTAGTAAACGGTTAATATAGTTTAAATTAGCACGCCTACTGGCGTGCTATTGGAGCAAGCAATAAATGCAAGTATTACGTCCTATTACTGCCAATGATTTTGAAGCGCTTAAACAAATAGCAATTGAGTCAGGCCATGGGTTTACCTCTTTGCCTGTGGACGATGCACAGCTTAAAGAAAAAATTGAACGTGCTGAAAAAAGCTTTGCCAAAAACATTAACCAGCCACTTGATGAAAGCTATTTATTTGTTTTAGAAGACAGTGAAACAGGTGACGTTATTGGTACAACCGCTATAGAAGCTGCGGTAGGTTTATCGGTGCCTTTATATCATTATCATTTAGGTAAAACAGTACACCACTCACCTACTTTAAATGTATATAACACCGTTGATATTTTAAGCATGTGTAACGACTACACAGGCTGCTCTGAAATATGCACATTATTTTTGCGCGAAAATAGTCGTAAAGGCCTAACGGGTCGATTTTTATCGCGTTCACGCTTTTTGTTTATGGCTCAGCATAGCGAGCGTTTTGCCGATACTGTTATCGCAGAAATGCGCGGTGTTAGCGACGAAGACGGCCACTCTCCTTTTTGGCAATGGCTGCAAGAGCACTTTTTTAGTATCGAATTTCCAGAAGCGGATCACTTAGTGGGCTTAGGCGATAAAGTATTTATTAGCGAGTTAATGCCTAAGTACCCTATTTATGTGAACTTGCTTAGCAAAAAAGCCCAAGCTGTTATTGGGCATGTGCATGAAAAAACAAAACCTGCGCTAAAATTATTAGAAAAAGAAGGTTTTGAGCACAGAGGCTACGTTGACTTATTTGACGCAGGCCCAACGGTTGAAGCAAAGCTTGGTAATATTCGCAGCATTCGTGACTCTCAAGTTTGCCCTATTACTATTGGTGAGCTTGATCACATATCACAAAATAGCTCAGATACGCTGGCTGTATGTAATCAAGGCGTAAGTGGCTTTAGAGCAACATTTACCAAAGACGCACATTACAATCATGCAAAACATACTCTCGTCATTAGCCAAGATGTGGCTAAGGCGCTTAATTTAAGCCAAGGAGACGCAGCGCGATTTTTCCGCCTGTAAATAATTTATGAATACACACCTAATTAATAACCAGTGGCATACAGGCCTTGGCCCAGTATTTGAGTCAATCAATCCAAGTAATGGCGATGTGGTATGGCAAGGTAATGGCGCAAACGCTGATCAAGTAGATTCGGCTATAAAAGCAGCCAGAGCTGCGCAATTACAATGGGCAGACAAACCACTTGTAGAGCGTATAGTCATTCTTGAAAGCTTCGCAGCACAATTAAAAGAACACAGCGAAGAATTTGCGACCATAATTGCACGCGAAACAGGAAAGCCATTATGGGAAACCCGCACCGAAGTAGGCGCAATGACAGGTAAAGTAGCTATATCTGTAAAAGCCTACCATGAGCGTACCGGTACAACCGAAAACCCAATGCCCGGTGCTAAAGCGTTTATTAGACACAAACCGCATGGCGTTGTGGCTATTTTTGGCCCGTATAACTTCCCTGGGCATTTACCAAACGGACATATTGTTCCTGCAATTCTAGCTGGCAACACAGTGGTATTTAAGCCATCAGAGCTTACTCCGCACGTGGCAGAATTTACCCTCTCACTTTGGCTAAAAGCGGGCTTACCAGCGGGTGTTATTAACCTTGTGCAAGGTGAAATTGAAACAGGTAAAGCACTTGCCTCTCATAAAAATATAGATGGCTTGTTTTTTACCGGTAGCTCAAACACAGGTCACTTACTACATAAACAGTTTGCTGGACACCCCGGTAAGATTTTAGCGCTTGAAATGGGCGGTAATAATCCACTGATTGTAAAAGATGTGAGTGATGTAAGCGCTGCTGTGCACGATATTATTCAATCAGGCTTTACTACCTCAGGTCAGCGCTGTACGTGTGCACGCCGCTTATTTATTGAAAAATCAGCCAACGGCGATGCTATTTTAGAAAAGCTAATAAGCGCAACTAAAAATATAGTTGTAGACGACAGCTTTGCTACAGAGCAGCCTTTTATGGGTGCGATGATAAGCGAAAAAGCAGCACTGGGTATGGTTGCCGCGCAAAGTGAATTAGTCTCAAAAGGCGCGCAAATCCTTGTTGAACTTAAGCAATTAAAATCAGGCACAGGCTTTGTAAGTCCAGGCATTATTGATGTAACAAACATTACCGACATGCCAGATGAAGAACATTTTGGACCGCTAATTAAAGTGTATCGCTTTGATGACTTTGACAGCGCAATCATTGAAGCCAATAACACAAGCTTTGGTTTATCTGCAGGTTTATTGGCTGATAACGAAGATGACTACACTCACTTTTTAAAGCGCATCCGTGCCGGTATTGTTAACTGGAACCGCCCTATTACGGGTGCCTCAAGTGCAGCTCCATTTGGCGGTATTGGCGCCAGTGGTAATCACAGAGCCAGTGCCTATTATGCCGCCGATTATTGCGCATACCCTGTAGCATCTGTTGAGTCAGACAAAGTGAGCTTACCGCAAACCCTAGCGCCGGGCTTAATAATTGAATAAGTAATAAAACCAAATTTTAAATTTAAGGACTTAACATGCATACTGATGTAAATACATTATTTAATAACCTTTGGAAAAATTACTTAAACGTAACTCCATCGGCAGACAAAATTCATGACCTTTTAGGGTCAACGCAAAAAGATGACATCATTAACGATCATATTGCGCTGCGTACATTTAATATTGAAAAAGTGGGTCTTGAAAAACTCGCAGCTCACTTTCTTGCGATTGGTTACAAAGAGTGTGGTGAGTACCACTTTGAAGCTAAAAAACTTTACGCAAAGCACTACGAGCATAGCGACCCTAATCAGCCAAAAGTGTTTATCTCTGAGCTGTTAGTCGAAAAATGCTCGCCAGAGTTACAAGCCATCGTAACTGACATGGTAAGCCAAATTGACGAAAGCGCAGTAACTGCTGATAACTTTTTGTATTCAGGCACGCATTGGCAAGTAAGCACCGATACTTACAAACAACTGCTAGCTGAAAGCGAATATGCGGCGTGGATGTCGGCGTGGGGTTACCGTGCCAATCACTTTACCGTAAACATTAATACGCTTGCTAAGTTTGATAACATTCATGATGTTAACCAAGCCCTGAAAGACGCTGGCTTTTCGCTTAACACGTCAGGCGGCGAGGTCAAAGGCTCACCAGAGGTGTTACTAGAGCAATCGTCAACACTTGCTGATGAATACTCTGTTACCTTTAGTGACGGTGATATGAGCATTCCTAGCTGTTTTTATGAGTTTGCTATTCGTTACCCTAAAGCAGACGGCGAGCTTTATACAGGTTTTGTTGCAGCCTCAGCTGACAAAATATTTGAAAGCACCAACGCTCGATAATAAAACCTAAAGTACTTTATTTTAAAAGCCCGTTATGGGCTTTTTTTATGTCGGTAGTTATGTTGATTAATTATAAAAATAACGGTTTATAATCGTTTTCTAACTTTTCAAACGATAAGTCGCCAATAAAGCGGCCAAAGCTCAACCACGTTGCCAAACCACGTAAGTCTTTAAAGTGTGGTGGCACAAATTGTGGGCTCTCTATTACACCTAAATCATGAAGCTGCGATATTAACCTAAAATCATCTATCGATATTTTACCTACGAGTAATAAAGGAAGCCTATCTATTCGACCTAGCTGTATTGCTACGCGAATTAAGTTATATACCAGTACAAAGCCTTTAATGTAGGCAATGTCTTTTGTAAAAGGCAGACCTGTTGGCGTACTGCCTCTAAATACACGCTGCGCGAGTGTGTAACTGTCATCTTTTGATAAACCTTGCGCGACATAGTCACGGTAAATGTCTACAAACTCAGCGCCATCTATTACCTTTGTAACCGCTTGAATACGATTCACTAATTTAGATAAACGTCTCGGAGTCGATTTTAATGTAATAATTTCGGTTAATACCGCTAAGCCTTCTTGGGTAATAGTGGAGCTAGGCGTGCCTTTACTTAAACATGTTAAATACGGCTGTGCTAAACCATTTTGAGTGGTACCTACGTGTATCCACCCTTCATGAACTTCCAATATATCAAGTTCACGCTGAGAAAATTTAACATCTTGATTAAGCTTAATATTATTAGCACCGGCGGCTGCATCACTGACAATACCATCGCTAAGCATTANCCTGCCATACTAGCGTTTACTTGCTCAGACAAAATACGTACAGCATCAACAGCATCAATATTTTTAGGGTCGTCAGGCAGTATGTCGGCTATTAGTAAATTTTGCAGCGGTTTATCTAGCATATTAGCTAGCTCAGAGAGTGAGGGCTCACCGGCATGGAATAAGTCTTTAGGGTGACCAAATAACTCCACCGATAAGTCATGAAATTCTGGCGTACCTCGATATTCAAGCATACTTAATACCGTTTTATACTCAGTGCACATTTTTCCCATATATTGAGCAATCGGATTTAACTGCCCCAGTTGGTTAATAATGTTACGGTGCAAAGTAGAAAACGCTTGGCGTAACTCGCTAGGTACAAAACCAAGGTCGCGCTGTTGATAGTATGCACGATCGATAAGTGGGTTTTTTTGACATTTCTGTCTAAAAAACTCTTCTTTAGTTTGTTTATCCCAATTAATAGCATCAAGTATCCTAATAGGCGTTTGCAATGCAATTAATTGATCCGATAACTCACGAGTTTTTAGTAGTAACGCCTTGTCTATCATGGTGTAAGCTCAACAATAAATGAGTTTTGAGCATAATTTAAAAAAGCTAAATTACAAAGCAATATCACACTTTTTTAGCTATTGTTTTTAAGATGATCGACCCTCATATCTGTATCGTATGAGTTATCAAATAAAAGGTATAAGACATGAAAAACGAACTCGACAATAAACAGATTTTAGCCGTGTATGAACGTATAATTCAAAAAGGTGAAATGACTGATGAAGGTAAGCATTATCAAGGCGTTACTGCTTATTCAGACGTAGATGGTTACACAGTATACCTACAAGGTAGCGGCGTGGAGCTGCGCTTTGGTTTTCATAATACTTACCACCTTGACTATGAACATGAAAAGCATAAAGACGACTTTTTGAAAAAATTATATAACATTGCAAACGAGAGCTAATGCACCCACGAAAACTCAGACACCGCCCTACCAGTAAGCTCAATACTACTTTTATAAACCAAGTAGTAGAAGAGCTTAGATCTGATCCAAGCAAAGTCTCTATTATTCAAGACAATTTAGAACAGTACCGTGCTCAAACTCATTTAAAGCGTGGTTTTTTACTGGCTATAGAGCGCTTTGATTGGGTTTTTGAAGCAAGCAAAGATATTGATTTCATTTGCCAGCAAATTTTAGCTGATGACTATATTGGCAATAGACTAAGACGTTACCCTCTCCTTTTTAAAGGTGTTATTAATAATACCTGACCTTTCAAAACCAAGCGCTTTAAAACGATAAAACCATAAAGTTTACTCTCTATATAAATTTATTAGAGCACTAAGCAATTACAGGTTTAGTGCGCTTTTGCATTAAAATAATACTATTAGTGCTCTAACTATTACTGCACTAACGATTTTTACACATTTTATTCATTTATTGCTGTAAACAAATCATTACTATTATTTAATCTCAAAAAAAACCTTGCAACACCATGTTTTATAAGAAATTAAATAAAATAAAATTTTATCTTCTTTATCGCATTAGTTGCACTTTTATTAATGATTAATCTACATTTTGGCATCTAGATATTTACCTCAACCTTGAATTGTTAGAGCTATTACCTTAAGCTTATCTTTATTGAACGTTCAATTAATAAAAATTATGCCTAAAGTTGGAATGGAACCTGTCAGGCGTCAGCAGTTAATTGACGCAACTATAGAATCTGTTGCGACGAATGGATTACAAGGAACGACTATAAACAGCATTAGTAAAAATGCAGGTTTATCGTCGGGTATTATTAGTCATTATTTTGGTGGTAAGCAGGGGCTGATTGAAGCCACTGTTCGATACTTACTAACAAGCTTAAAACAAGACTTGATAGGCAAGGTAAATCATCAAACAAATGCGACTGAACGTTTAATGTTTATTATCGAAGCCAACTTTGCGCTTGTACAACAGCGTAATGATACCACCCGAACGTGGTTAAGTTTTTGGGCGCAATCGATGCATGATGAAGAATTACACCGACTACAAAATGTAAACAGTAAACGCTTGCAAAGTAATTTAGCATTTTCTTTTAAACAGTTAATGCCTATTGAGCAAGCAAATCAAGCTGCAGAACTTAGCGCCGCAATGATCGATGGCCTATGGTTAAGAGCAGTACTGAGTAAATCAGACAATAATCAGTTTAAACACTGTGAAAAGTTAGCAAAAAGCTATGTACTTTCACTTATCAAGCAATATGGAGCCTAGCGTGACTACACCTGTCTATCAAAATTTTATTAACGGCCATTTTCTTGCAAACCAGAACGGCAAAACATTTGATGTAACAAACCCAGCAACGGGCGAGGTTATTTACGCAGTAGAAATTGCCGACGAATTTATTCAAAACGCAGCCATTGAGAGTGCAAAGCAAGGTTTTGCTCAGTGGTCAGCAATGACACCCATTGAACGTAGCCGCATTTTATTAAAAGCAGTGGCTATTTTACGCGAGCGCAACGATGAACTAGCACTTGTAGAAGTACTCGACACCGGTAAACCAATGCAAGAAGCAAATTGTGTTGATATTGAAACTGGCGCTGATGTAATTGAATACTTTGCAGGTCTTGCGCCAGCACAAGTAGGCCAACAACAAATGGTTGGTGATGACTTTTACTACACACGCAAAGAACCATTAGGTATTTGTGCGGGTATTGGTGCATGGAACTACCCACTACAAATTGCATGTTGGAAGTCGGGCCCTGCCCTTGCTGCTGGTAATGCATTTATATTCAAACCATCAGAAGAAACACCACTGGGCGCTCTTAAACTTGCAGAAGTATTTGTTGAAGCTGGCGTACCTGCAGGTGTGTTTAATGTGGTTCAAGGCGCGGGCGATGTAGGCCAGTGGCTAACGCAGCATAGCGAGATTGACAAAGTATCGTTCACGGGTGAAGTAGGCACAGGTAAAAAAGTAGTAGCAAGTGCTGCCGGTACTTTAAAAGATGTCACGATGGAACTTGGTGGGAAATCTCCACTATTAGTATTCGATGACGCCAACATTGAGCAAGCAGTTAGCGCGGCCATGTTAGGTAATTTTTATACGCAAGGCGAAATTTGTACTAACTGTACACGTATTTACGTTCATAAAAATGTATATCAGCAATTTATTGATGAGCTTAAAGCGCGCACTGAGAAAAACATTATTGCTGGCGACCCACAAGATTTAAATACAAACTTTGGCGCACTTATTTCTAAAAAGCATCAAGAACTAGTAATGAGCTACGTTAATAAAGGCATAGAAGAAGGTGCAACGCTTTTAACTGGTGGTACAACGCTTTCACCAGAATCTGCACCTAATGGCTATTTTGTAGCACCGACTGTGTTTATTGATTGTAATGACGACATGACTATCGTTAAAGAAGAAATATTTGGCCCAGTAATGAGCGTGCTTGTTTTTGACGACGAAGACGATGTGATTGCACGCGCTAACGGTACACACCTAGGCTTAGCTGCTGGCGTATTTACGAGTGATATTAAACGTGCTCACCGCGTAATTCATAAGTTACAAGCCGGTATTTGTTGGATTAATGCATACGGTAACTCACCGGCTGAAATGCCAGTTGGCGGTTATAAGCAATCGGGTATTGGCCGTGAAAATGGTATACAAACGCTTGATCAATACACGCAAACTAAGTCTATTTATGTTGGTATGGCCGACATAGAAAGCCCATTTTAAGGCGCCCTACTATGAGTAATCATTACGACTATATTATTGTTGGCGCGGGTTCGGCGGGTTGTGTTTTAGCCAATCGTTTATCTGAAGATTCAAGTAACCGCGTGTTACTACTTGAAACTGGCGGTAGCGATAAAAGTATCTTTATAAAAATGCCAACCGCGTTATCTATTCCTATGAATAGTGACAAATACGCATGGCAGTTTCATACGCAGCCTGAGCCTCATTTAGATAACCGTGAAATGCATTGCCCACGAGGCAAAGTATTAGGCGGCTCGTCATCTATTAATGGCATGGTGTATGTGCGTGGCCACGCTAAAGATTTTGACGAATGGCAGCAACACGGTGCAAACGGCTGGGATTACCAATCGTGTTTACCGTATTTTCAAAAGGCAGAAAGCTTTTACCTTGGTGAAAATACTTACCGTGGTGGCAAAGGCCCGCTTGGCGTTAATAACGGCAACGAAATGAAAAACCCGCTTTACCGCACCTTTATCAAAGCAGGTGTACAAGCCGGTTACGCTTCTACAGATGATTATAATGCGTCGCAGCAAGAGGGTTTTGGCCCAATGCACATGACCGTAAAAGACGGCGTGCGCAGCTCTGCTTCTCGTGAGTATTTAGACCCTGTTAAATCGCGTAGTAATTTAACGATTATTACAGGTGCACTAGCACAACGCGTGATTTTAGATGGCAAGAAAGCTACTGGCATCGAATACAAAGTAAATGGCGACGTTAAAACTGCACATGCTGAAAAAGACGTTGTATTAAGTGCAGGCCCAATCGGCTCTCCACATATTTTACAACTCTCTGGTATTGGTGACACACAAGCGCTTGAAAAAGCAGGCGTTGAAGTACAACATCATCTACCTGGTGTTGGTCAAAACTTACAAGATCATCTTGAGTTTTACTTTCAATACAAGTGTAAGCAACCTATCACGCTTAACGGCAAGCTAGGCATTGTTTCAAAAGGTTTGATTGGCGCGCGCTGGTTATTAACGCGTTCGGGTTTAGGTGCAACGAATCATTTTGAATCGTGCGCGTTTATTCGCTCAAAACCAGGTGTTGAATGGCCAGATATTCAGTATCACTTTTTACCAGCGGCTATGCGTTACGATGGTAGAAGTGCATTTGCAGGTCATGGTTTTCAGGTACATGTTGGTCATAACAAACCAAAAAGCCGTGGTAGTGTGACTATTGCTTCTGCAAATCCTGAGCAACCACCAACAATTTTATTTAATTACCTTGAGCATCAAGACGATATTGAAGGCTTTAGAGCGTGCGTTCGCTTAACACGCGACATAATCGAACAAAGTGCCTTTGATGAATATCGCGATGAAGAAATTCAACCTGGTAAACATATTCAAACAGATGAAGAAATAGATGCCTTTGTACGCCAAGCCGTAGAAAGTGCCTACCACCCTTCTTGCTCATGCAAAATGGGTGAAGATGATATGGCCGTTGTTAATTCAAATACGCAAGTACATGGTATTGAAGGACTACGTGTTGTTGACTCATCTATATTCCCAACAGTTCCTAATGGAAACTTAAATGCACCTACTATTATGGTTGCCGAAAAAGCAGCTGACATAATTTTAGGTAAAGACCCATTACAGAAATCGGATGTGAATGTTGCCATAACAACAAACTGGCAAGAAACACAACGTAGTACGGAGATCTAACTTTAGCCACATGCTTAGGTTTAGTCTCGTCGGGCTAAGCCAATGCGTGCCTTGCAGTGGCACACGATGTAAATAGGTTACGTTGTGTTAATGCGAGAATAAAACAATAAAATACGGAGTGCTTATGAATTATTTTTATTCATTACTGGAGGGTAACAATGACTATTTGGCTTAATGCAGGGATCATTTTTACCTTACTTGCCATTATCACTATTTTAATTAAATGGGGTAATGTTCGCGTAGTAGGTGTAACACCAGTTCGAACCTTTACGTTTATAGCAATACTATTTACTTCTGGCCTAGATGTTGGCCTTATCATGTTTCCTTTAACTGAGTTTGCAGGTTATGCAGACATAAAAGCAAGCCCAGAATACGCGTTTGCAAATCCACTGGCTATTGAGTTTGGCTACTGGGGATTTTTGATCTGGGGATTTTACTTTCTTACGTGCTTTTATTTCTGTGTAATAGAACCTAAAGTGAAATTTTTCGAAATTCCTTGGGTTAAATTTATCAATAACGTTGTAATTATTGGTACATGTGCATTTACCGCTTATTTGCTGCTTACAAACCTACCGTGGTATTTACCCGGACTAGGTGATGGAACAAGTATAGTTTCTGAATTTTACTTAATTGTGTTTGCGGCTATCTGTTTTGCTGTGTACTCAAGTACTGATATTAAATATGTACGTATTTTAAGTATTTCTACTACGTGGTTATTTTTAGCTTTAATCGCCTTTATGTGGGCTGGCGCATTTGTGATTGGTGATAGTCAAATGTCAGCATTTACAGATAACTTAGGCTCTATTGGTACTTACTTTGCAAACATTAATGAATTTGTTTTACCGCTTAATGATTACCATGAGTTCTACTTATTCTGGTGGTTTGCGTGGAGCATAATGATTGGTCAATTTACATCACGCTTTGTTGGTGGACTTAAAACATACCAAGTATTAGGTGCAATGTTAATATTTCCATCAATTCCGATTGCGATTTGGTTTAGCGTACTTTATCACTACCATGAAGCGGGCATTCCAACACAAGGCATTAAAAACTTTGCAATGGTATTTGTAGGTATTGTATTTGTAATTAACTCACTCGATTCGTTAGTGCGTTTATATACAGATAACCTAAACTTTACTGTAAAGCGTTTTGGTAAAATGAAATACATAGTCGGAAACATTGTTGCTCTATCACTACTTACACTATTGTTTAAATTAGAATTTTTACAAATTCAGTGGGTAGGCGCATTAGTTATTGGATTGTTCTTTATCTGTGCTGGTTTTATCGGATACAGCAAGTTTAAAACAGTTACAAACATAGACAGCTCACCAAAAGCAAACGAAATTGATTACACAAAAATAGACACAGTACACTAGGGATTAATAATGAATAACAAACTAAAACAACTTGTAGTAGCACTACCATTAGCACTTTTATCAACCACTGCAGCAGCTGATTGGTCAACAACAATCACTGCAGCGTCTGACTACACTTTTAATGGTGTAAGCCAAACAGATAGCAACCCTGCAATTCAAGGTAGCTTAGACTATGCCTTTGAAAGCGGTGTATATGCAGGTGCATGGGCTTCAAATGTAGATTTTGGTGACGATACCGATTTTGAACTTGATGCTTACATTGGTAAGTATGTACAACTTGATGAGCAATTTAGTGTTGATTACGGTATTGCTTATTACACTTATCAAGGTAATAACAGCGATGGTAACTACGCTGAGGCTTACACTAAGTTTGGTTATGCAAGTGAGTACGGCCAAACTGAACTTAACTTTTGGTACAGCTGGGACTACTTTGGTTACGATACAGGGCATGTTATTTCGATGATTGCTCACACGTATGAGCTGGCTCCAAACCATGCACTACGTGCCAGCTTTGATATTTCAAACTCACTTGATGGTGATAAGTTTGAGTGGGATGAGAACAAGGGTGATAAATCATACCACCACTACCGCTTAGCATACCAAACAAGCTACGAAGGTTTTGGTATTGAAGTGGCCGCTGAAAACACAAGCTTAGATAATGATGCGTCTGATGAGCGTATTGTACTTGCTATTTCACGCACATTTGATTTTTAATACAATAATTACTGATTGCACAAAGAATGCCACTCTATTTCGAGTGGCATTTTTATGTGTAACTAACTAACAATATCCCAAGCACTTGTACCCGATGCTGAAAGGTTACTGGTGTTATTGCGTAATACTTTATTACCTACATTAACCGATGACTCAGGGCGGCTAACTAAATATCCCTGAACAGAGCTCACACCCATTTTTTTAACGAGTTCAAACTGCCCTATTTCTTCAACGCCTTCTGCAACAATTTTAAGACCTAGCTTTTTCCCAAGATCACTAATTGTATTTAATATATCGTTATATTTTTGGCTTTTATTGGCTTGTGCTATAAACGAGCGATCAATTTTAATAACATCTATTGGTAAATCCGCTAATGTACTTAAAGAACTAAAACCTGTACCAAAGTCATCAATAGCAATAGTGATACCCTCTTCTCTTAGCCTACTTAGCTCTTTAATAATTCTTGGACTGGCTTTAATGAAAGTTGATTCGGTAATTTCCAGCATTAAGGACGTAGCGGGTAAGCCGGTTTTTTTAAGTTTTTTCATTACCCAATCATAAACATCACGATGCTTTAGTTGAATGCCCGAAACGTTAACAGATATTTTTACTTTGCGCATACCTGCATTGTGCCAAGCAGCCATTTGCCGACACGATTCAAGCATAATCCAATCGCCAAGCTCTAATATTAAATTAGACTCCTCTGCTATTGGTATAAACTCTGAAGGGGGGATCATACCCTCAACTGGGTGGTCCCAGCGTGTAAGCGCTTCGAAGTAATCAATCATACAATCTTCAACATGCACAATTGGCTGAAAAGATAAGTACAAATCTTTACAAGCGACTGCTATGCGTAGCTCTTCGAGTAAATAATGGTAACGGCGCATTTTGTTACCCATTTCTGGTGAGTAAACTTTAAATATCCCCTTACCATCGCTTTTAGCCCTATACATAGCCACGTCAGCTAATTGCAAAAGAGCCTGCGGCGTTGATGCACTTTCTGGATAAGCCGCAATACCAATGCTGGCACTAATTTTTACTATTTTGTTACCTAGCACAAAGTCTTTTTCAAGCTCACTAAGCACGTGTTTAGCAATTTCAACAACTCTGTCGCTATCATCAAGTAACTCTATAAAAATGGAAAATTCATCTCCTCCCAACCTCGATAAGTTTTGTTCTAATTGGTTAGCACTATTTATATTACTTAATTTATGGTGGCGTAGAACATTGGCAAGGCGAGTAGCAACTTGAACTAATATTTCATCACCAAAACTATGACCAAATGAGTCGTTTACTTGTTTAAAGCCATCAAGGTCGATAAACAGGAGTGCGCATTTGAGATCTTCTTGGTTAGCATGATTAATTTGTCTGTCGATATGTTCAATATAAGCATGGCGGTCAATTAACAGCGTCAGTTTGTCTTGGCCACGGCTAGCGCATTTTAATCCCAGACTCTAGCAGGGTTGAGCGGTAATCATCGTCTAGCCCTGCCATTTTCTTTTTCCTCGCCATACTTGCTGACTTAGATGCATCTTGTTTAAAAAGCGCCATGGCTATCTTTCGCATTACATTAAACATTAATGGCCCTTGAAGTTTGCGTATTCTCGATTCATCTTCTCTGAAGTTCATATCAAGCATCCAATGCATGCTTTCAACCTGCCAGTGACTGCGTACTGCATTGAGTGCTTGCGCTGCATTTAAGTCTAATGAACTTATATACCAGCGTGTTTCAGTGGTATCCGACCCTGCCGACTTATCATGAACTTCAGCCCTGACCTTAATAATACTCGTTAAGCCAGGCCAACGATAATCCTTGCCTAGCCAGCTTTTATCTATAAGTAACTGCTGGCATGTACGTGTTTCAACACGCCCATGTCCTGAGCTTATTTCGGTATGTTCATCACAATTATGCTTAGTTAACCTTTCACGCTCGCACTTGTGCCACCACGCTTCTAGTTCCTTTTGCATGCCTGAATGATTACCTTTAAGTGCAAGAATATAATCTGCTTTTTGTTGGATGATTTGTTTTGCTATTTCTTGTTGGCATCCCATCGCATCTAACGTAATGATACTGTTTTCAATATCGAGCAGGGTGAGTAATTCTGGTATTGCGGTGATTTCATTTGTTTTATTATCAACAGCCGTCTGCCCAAGCACTAACTGGTGTTGGCAACTCCATGCACTGACCGTGTGTAAGGCACTTTTTCTGTCTTTTGTGGTAAATGAACGCCGTGCGGTTTTGCCATCGATAGCGATGATATCTGCACCTGTAGTTTCAATCAGTGATGATATCCAAGATTGAAATGCCCTTTCTATTTCATTTGCTTTTAACCGACACATGACGCGAGCAATCGTGTCATGTTTTGGAATTCCTGCGTTGAACGTACCGTATTTTTTTAACCAATCAAGTTTTAGGTGCCCAAAGTCTTCAATATCTTCCCATCCTTCTGCACCAGAGAGCACAGCGCTAATAGCAAGGAGAAGAATATCGATAAGTTCATGCTTTTTACAACGTTCAATGCGAGGATCTGTAATTGAATTAAAATGTTTCAGAAAAGTAGTGCTCATATTTATGCGACCAAGTAATTATTATGCCTTGATCTGATCACTACTTGCTCTATAAGTTCAATTTATAATGATCTTGCCGTGATGTTGACCGCCTTGTGTTTGAAGTATTATCATCTGAAGCGTGATCACAAATTAATTAACAAGGTGTGATCAAAAAAATACAAAAATAAATAGTATTCTAGGGAGAATCAAATGTTAAATAACAAAGTTTCAAAAGCAGTTCGCTTAGCGATAGCTTTCGGTGCAGTATCAACAGCTGCATTTTCGGCTAGTTCATTCGCAGCTGAAGAAAGCGCAGATAAAGTAGAACGTATAGAAGTAACTGGATCTCGCATTAAACAAGTTGATATGGAAACATCATCACCAGTAACTGTTATTACAGCTGCAGATCTACAATTATCAGGTGAAGCATCAGTTGCTGATGTTTTAAATAACACTTCTGTAAACAGCTTTGGTTCTTGGCGTGGTATGTCAGGTTACGGTAACGGTGCTGCAGCAACAAGTAATATAAACATGCGTGGCCTTGGGGCTGAGTACACATTAGTGTTACTTGATGGTCGCCGTATGCCTGGTACAAGTTCTTCTTCAGGCGCAGCTGCGGATACTTCTCGTATTCCAATGGCGATCGTAGAAAGAATTGAGATTCTTCGCGAAGGTGCTTCTGCTGTATATGGCTCAGATGCTGTTGCAGGTGTTATTAATATTATTACAAAAAAAGACTTTAACGGATTAAGTTTTTCATATGATACTGAACTACTGAATCGCCCCGAGTTCATCGGAGACCAGTTTGTTTAAGTCAGGCCACTTTACCTGACTCGTTTAAATTATCATAGTAGTCTGTTTCATATTGAGCTGGTGAAATATACCCAATTGAAGATAATAAGCGTTGATTATTAAACCAATTGACCCACTCTAACGTTGCGTATTCAACAGCATCAACATTCTTCCACGGGCCATTTCTGCGAATAATCTCTGTTTTAAATAATCCATTTATTGTTTCAGCCAATGCATTGTCATAAGAGTCACCCACACTGCCTACAGACGCTTGAATTCCAGCTTCAGCAAGTCGCTCAGTGTATCGTATAGACAAATATTGGCTGCCTCTGTCGCTGTGGTGAATTAACCCTTCGGGGTTGCCACGATGCCAAATAGCTTGCTCTAACGCATCAAGAATAAGCTCTGTGTGCATTGTCGTTGATACACGCCAACCTACAATGTATCGTGAAAAAA
>NZ_AUTL01000246.1:0-48447 GCF_000498015.1 Pseudoalteromonas sp. TAE79 | reverse complement strand
AGGCAGGCTCGATATTGGCATTGTCAGCGCTAAAGGCGTACTCCCTAAAAAGCTAACCTATAGCGAACTACAAACGTATCCGTGTTTAGCCATGTTTGAAAGTGATTTGAGTATCGACAGCGACAGGCTATCGTACTCAAAAGGCTCCGCCATGATGAAAATTGATGATGTATCTACCTTAAAATCGTTTTTACTCTCAGGTGCAGGTTGGGCAATGATGAGCCTAGAACACTGCGCTCTTGAAATAAAAGCAGGCTTACTTCAAGAAATACATATAACTGATCGAGAGCATAAGTTTAGCGCGCAAATTAGAGCCTTTAGGCAGCATGCAATGCACCACGGCCCTGTAGCGCGTACTATTTGGGAGCAATTTAAAGTACTTAGTGAGGCGTATTTAAATGAACGCTGATATTGATAAAGAAACACTTATTTATACTGTTATCGCAGGCATACCAATAGGAAAAGTAGCAAGCTATGGGCAAGTTGCAGCTCTTGCGGGCTATCCGCAAAACTCACGATTGGTGGGGCGCTTATTAAAAATGATGCCAAACGACTCGGTTATATCTTGGCACAGGGTAGTGAATAGCCAAGGTAAAATATCATTCCCTGAAGGTAGCGAAAAATACCAAGAACAGCGCGAAAAGCTATTATCAGAAGGCGTATTGTTTAAAAACGACAAAGTGAATATGCGCGAGTGCCGATGGGAGTGATGTGACTATTGTGGGCAGGTAAGTGCCATTTGCGGACATTGATGATCCTTGATGAATATAATGTATGAAGTCATAATTTAACCTCTTTGGCATGTTTAAATCTTGCCATGAGCAATTCTTTGACTAATACTCGGGCCTTCTCTACATCAAATGCTCTAGCGGCATACCCTTTTGCAAGAATTTCTTGAGGTAAATATTCATCAAACTTATCTATGGCTTTTTCTGCAATAGCATCAGCTAAATCAATTGCTGATATGGTTTGATCATCTCGAAAGCTTTTAAGAGCCCCGATAACATCATCAATTAAGGTATTCTCAACTTCTATAATTCCTGCAAATGCACCTGCTCCAAACCCTTTGTGTATAAGTACTGCAACGAGTGTATTTACAACTTTATCGCCGGCCCAGGGCAAAACAACGGCTGTATTGCCATACTGTAAGAAATGCGTACTTTCAAGTTTTGCAGTTTTAAAAAAGTCAGCACCTTCTTTGAAAAGTGCTTGAGCAACGGCATCTGCAAATTCAATTCTTTGTTCACCAACTTGAATTCTGTAGTCACCTTCTTCCAGAATTTTAAGCATTTCTTGTCTCACTACATCATGTACAACCATTCCTGAACCACCAAATTTAGGTGGTTTTCCTCCTTTTGCATGCTTTACTGAAATTACTTTTTTATCTGTATCAACTAGCTCAACCACCCAACGTTTACCGGCAAATACAATATGTTGGCCCTCTAAAATAAGGCTATCTACGGGTAATGACCCTAGTGTTTTACTACCCGTTACAATTCTAAATTCTTCAGAGGTTTTAAACACGGCATAAAACGTATAATGATTTGTTATTTTTTCACCCATAAAACCTAAAACTAGTTCACCACTTCCTAACTGGGTAATAAGATCTACCTTACCCATGTGAGATAGCAAATCTTTAAAATGTGTAACAGTAACTTGTTGGAATGGACCGTCTTCACAAAGTAATACGTAGATTTGATCTGCTCTTATACCTCCCCATTGCGCGATGAGAGCTAAAACTTGATGAAGTAATGTTGAAAAGTGATAGAGCGAAGTGTCTGCTGGTTCGTACCATTTACTTGCAACCAATAAACGTATCATCGCTAGCGATTGAACCAATTCAAGCCGAAGTTTATCTACAATACTCGATTTTTCTGTAAGGTCAGCCTCAGTTATCAGCATTCGCAAAATACTAGCGCCACCACGCCTACCTGAACGACCCATGCGCTGCCGTAAACTTGCAATAGAATGCGGCGCAGTAACTTGCACGACAGAGTCAACCTTGCCTATATCAATGCCTAACTCCAAAGTCATAGTACACACTGCTGTAGTGGGCATTTGCTCTTGCTGAAGCCGAGCTTCAAGTGTTTCTCGCATTTCTTTGGCTAACGAGCCGTGATGTGGAAAAAACTCGTTAGGCACAGTGTTACTCTCACACATCTCAGCAAGAGTGGTCGCAATGCTTTCGGTGCGACTTCTGCTGTTTGCAAACACTAAGTGGTTCCCACCACGGCAAAGGCCATATAAATCGTTACATACGCTTTGCTCCGCAGTAACCGCCTCATCTATTACTACAGCGCTTTCAATGTATCCCTTCACTTGCATTTTTAACGTTGATGAAGACTGCGTTTGCTTTATTATTTTACAAGACAGCGATTTATTGGGTCTTAAAGACGCAGGGACACTTTCTAAGTCACCTAAAGTGGCACTTAAAGCGGTTCTGGGTATTGGTGCGTTTACACGGCCAAGCAGATGCTCTAAGCGGTGCAGTAAGCTCAACAAGTGATGGCCACGCTCAGTACCAATAAATGCGTGAAATTCGTCTATAACTATATGCTTTAAATTCTGAAAAGCAGATTTTACCCAGCCACTGTCTCTTATTAATAATGACTCTAGGGACTCTGGCGTTATTAACATGATGCCAGATGGATTTCGTTTCAGCTTATTTTTTCGACCTTGAGGGCTATCACCATGCCAAGGTGTAACTTGTATGTCTAACAAGTCTGACAAGCTTTCTAGCCTTCGATCTTGATCGTTTATTAACGCCTTTAGCGGGCTGATATATAAAATGCCTACACCGCTTACTTGATCTGCGATACTACTTATTGCAGGTAAAAAAAATGCTTCTGTTTTTCCTGCGGCAGTAGAGGCACTAATAAGCACATCAGTCTTTCCTGAGAGGATAGGGTCAATTGCTAAACATTGTATCTCTCTGAGTCGATCCCAGCCTTGTTTAAAAATCCACTGCTGAATTCGAAAATCAAGCCTTTCGTGTGCATCAATCATAATTTAAAATCAGCTAGCTCATCGTCCTCAGATTCAATTTCTAACTCTACATCGGAAGGCTTCTCCTCTGCAATATCAACATTTTTAATTAAGCTGTCCCAAGAAATACTTGGGTTTTGATCAATCACAGCAAGCATATCCAAAAACGCCTTAATCGTATTTCTTGGCGTTCTGAAGTAAGCGTCTCCAATTGTTTGGCTACAATGGACTAGAAATGCTTTAAGGGACTCGTCAGGAACTAAATATAGCGATTCATCACCTGATGCGAAAACATGTCTCAGGTTTTTAAGTAGTATAAATAACTCTTCTGGCGTTAAACTTGCCAAGTGTAATGCAGGGGATGAGTAATCAATAACACCGGCTTGTTTTGCAAATGTGTTGCCAGCTAGGCGAGATTGCAGCGCTTCATAGCTATATAACCCTTTTCTTGGATCAAGTAAAAACTCGGGTGTACCACCGAGTAAAAACCCTAAGTACTCAGCCGATCCTTGTAAGCAGTCGTTGAGTATTCTTAGAATTTGCTCGTAATTTGATAATCGTGCTTGGGTGCTATTGAGTTTGTATAAATTTACCATTTCATCGAGGTTAACTAATAACCCTTCGTAGCCAGCTTGCCTTACAAATAAACTCATAAGCTTTAGAGAGTCATAAAACGACGCATCTGAGATAATACTTCTTATACCAAGATCTTTGCGAGCATCTGTTTTTGTTGCATATTCTGCTCTTAACCATTTTACAGCGTTGTTCTTAAGTTGCTCGTTATCTGTTTCATGGCCAGTCCAGTATGCTTCTATAACTTTTGCAAAGTCGTAACCACCTACAAGCTCAGAGAGAGACGCGAGCCTTTCGTGGATCACTGTGGTTATTTCTTTGCTTGTATTATCTGCTTCTTTTCGTGCCTCGGTAATAAACTTTTCAACCACACTGGTCAATGCATTACCATCAGGCTTATTACGAGTAGACATGTTTCTCATTAACTCAGAATACAAGTTTCTGGCTTGTCCAGATGATGCATGAATACGACGGTCAGGAGATAGATCTGCATTAACAGTAACTAACTTGCGCTCTAATGCTATCGCTCTTACAACACTTAAAAAGAATGTTTTACCTGAGCCGTATTCGCCAATAATTAACCGAAAAGCAGAGCCACCCTCTGTCACTCTGTCGATATCTTTAATGAGTGCTTTAAGCTCATTACCACGACCTACTTGTATATGCTGTATGCCGACTTTTGGGGTAACACCCGATTTAAGAGACTGTATAATTGCATCGCGCTCTTTTGATCTAATTTTTTTTGCTGCCATTGTTATAACTCCCTTATCTCTTCGACTATTTCTTCATCAATGTATATATCACCGTCATAATCAATTACTGGTGCATCCACTAAATCAAATGACCAGTCATTAATGGTTTCTATAGCACCATCGACCATTAATTTTAGCTCACTACACATTTGAGCTACCTCTTCGCGACCCCATTGCGCTTTAGCACATAGCTTTTCAAACAACTGGCTATGAGCCTGATCTAATCCATCAACTTCGTTTGTCAGCTCTGAGACTTCAATATAATCGCTTTCATCTTCATCTGAGGTAAATATCTTTTCCAGCATATTTTTAGCTTCTGTTGTTTGGCTTTCATGAAGGGCTAAGATTGTTTCATCTAAGCTAAATTCTGATGAATTTTGACTTTTTGGCACAAGCCGATGACTACTTGTAGTAAGCTGATGAATATCACTCGTGACAGACTCTTTATTCAACCCTAAATTCGTGTAGAGTTTCTCGATTTGTTTTACTTCTTTGTTATCGACGTTGCCATCAGCGAGCGCAATAGACAGAATAAACCGCTTCACAAATTCTATTTCTGTTTCACCTAAATTATTAAGTCTATTTTTTAAACCCGCATTATCCGATGGGGTAACTAATCGCCATGTAAGATAAGCCTTTAAAGATCGCTTTTCTGTATCCGTTAATTTCTCATCATGAGCAATTAGCTTTTCTAGCTCAAAACTTTCTGACTCATCTACAACCCCATCTATGTTTGCCACCATAGCACCTAAACGCAGTGCGACACCCACTTGGTTAAATACATGACTAGGGACAAACTCTTCCCCATGCCCTGGAGTAAATAAGACAAGTTTGCCATCTAATTTAGGTTTTGCATGGTGGTAACGCGAGTCAGGCGCAATACCTATATCAGCAAAGCTCGCTAGGTTATAAATGAGTTCACTTTCCTTTTTATTTATCGCTTTTGGTGCTGGTAAGTCTGTTTGCAACCAAAATTCAGAAACGTTTGTTACCCCATCATTTTCTACAATGATAGTCTTAGCCCACTTTTTAAACTTTTCAATTAATGGTGATGGTTGGCTATTAGTAATAGCGCGTGGAAGTAACATCAGTGCAGCTAAGTCATCTCTATTAGTGCCTGCTTTACCTAAGTAACGGCTATAACTAGCGAGCTCTTCAGCGGCTTTATCAGCAATAGGTATTAGTTTTTTAATAGGGGCTTTTAATATACTCGGGTCTGGTAAACTATCGAGTAAAATTTTAACGCTAGGAATACCACCGCTGGCGGCAAAGTACTCAGCGTTTAACTTGGTTTTATTTGGTTTAACTTGCATTCCCTCAGAGAATTTTTGATTGTAGTAAAGTTTAAAAAGTGCATCAAACTCTACATCGCAACGCCTAGCTGCGGTTTTTAAATTGTATTGGTCTGTATTTTTGATCCATTCAAGTGCCAACTCATCATCCACTTTTTCTGTGGCAACGATTTGCTCTGAAAGGCGTAATTTAAAAAGTAGTGAATGACGCGTCTTCGGTAATGCATGTTTTTTACCTTTAAGTAATTTAGGTTTAACTAAATACATAAACTCTAAGAGATTTGCTGAATAACCAGCAAAAGAGCGATTTGAAGCAAACACTTTATGTAAACGAAGTACTTCATCAAAAATATCTTCAAATTGTTCCTCTCCAACTTTATTATCTTGACCATTCTCAACAACAAATCTTTCAAATCCGTAAAAGTACAAAAACACAAAGCCTATTGGAGTATTAGCCGCACTTCTATCGGTTGCTAACCAATCAAGGTAGGCACCTCTAGACTCTTTAGATAATAAACCGTAGCTTGGCCAGTAGCCTAAAGATTCATCAGTTGGGAATTCGTTTGAATTAGTCCGTGGTGATATTACTGGTAAGTCTGCACAAATTAATGCTGGTTCAGAGCGATAACCAACCAATGATTCCATCACCCCACCTACGTACAGAAACCCCTTTAACTTTCGACTGTGAATAGTAACTTCTTGACCCTTGCTTAACCATTGAGCTTGTTTACCCTTATTGATATAGGTGTCTTCAGATACATTACTCTCAAAAATATTAAATGTGGCTAAATCGTCTTCAGAATTTCTCGAACTATCAGCACTTTCTATAGTTGGGGTAGATGTATTAACAACAGTGATGCGAGGTTTTGGAGTTGTCTCCTTTGAGGTTGCTAATTCATTAGTTTGTTCGTGTAATTCAATACTTACTGATGCTTTATCAATTTTAATAGATTTTATAGGGCTGATTGCACCATTGGATAGAGCTGATACAGAAGGCTTAGAGGCTGGCGTACTATAAGTGCCTTTTATGTCCGAGCTTGGATTATCTAATACTCGAGGCTTTGCTTTATTTGAATTTGAGCGAGAACTGGTAATTAACCAAATTATCAATATAACAACTGCAATTATTAAAATGAATTCCATGTAACATCCCTTTAAAAATGGTTGGTACCATTTTAGTTTTTAAAACTCCATCGACTACTAACATACTACTAAAAAAATCAGAAATGTATAATACTGCTGCTAGCTAATTGCACTTATTATTAATCAAACAATAAAGTCGTCTTTAATAAAGCTTAATTTTGTATAAGGCTCTCCAGTGATGTGACTTGACCATCAGTATTGTGCTCTTAAATTTGCAAAATTTTAAGATAAACTTGAGCTTAATCCATAGCTAGTGACTGACTGCTTCTCGCTCAAACCAGACCATTCTAATTGGCTTTACCTGCCTAATAAACATAATTACTAATTGAAATATAATGGCAAACACACCCAGCAATAACAAATAAGTGCCAGATAGCGTGGCTAAATTGGGTGCTTTTAGCGCTGTAAAATAATGTACCTAAACTATAAAAAATACCGCCGGCAAGTAGCCAGTAAAGTGCTTTTACATCAACACTTGAATAAAGCGGATATACAATAGCCAGTGCGAACCAACCCATGAGCAAGTAAGTGGCGAGTGATATTTTTTTATTACCGTTTTTTACAAATACTTTGTACGCCACGCCCGCCAGTGCCACCGCCCAAATAAATGTAAGTGTGGCCCATGACCAAGCACCGGATAATGAGATTAATAAAAAGGGAGTGTAGGTGCCGGCAATTAATAAGTATATGGCGCAGTGATCGCACTTTTTATAAAAGGCTCTTAAGCGCGGTTGAATACTGGCGTGGTACAAAGTGGATGACAAAAACAGCACAAATAGGCTGCTGCCGTAAATTGCAGTACTAATATATGCTTTAGTGCTGGTGGCTTGGCTAAATAAATCCCACATTACAAATACGGCAAATATAATACCGAGTGCATGGCTGATTACGTTTAATTTCTCTTCTTTACGGGAATAAGGCGCTTCTAACGACATAACTGTTCCTACCACTATTGGAATTAATTTCAGTGTACAACTGTACGCTGAAATTTTCAATCTTAGCTGTGAGTAATTCTAAATAACTTTATTTGATACGCTACTTTAGCTTTTACTTGATTTTAAAGAGAATTAATTCACTATGTTGGTGTCTAGTGTAATACATATTACGAGCTGAAATAACCATGAAACAAGATCTAAAAGCTGCTTTACTTACCGCCATTGTTTATCCTGGAGCGGGGCATTTTTCTCTAAAAAAACACCTAATAGGCGCTATTTTTGCGGGTGTATTTACTGTTTTTTTAATTTTAACCTTTCAAGATATATTTGCGATTGCACAGTGTACTGCAAATGAAATTGTACACGGTAAAATCCCCATGTCGGTTACGGCCATTTTAAAAGCCGCGCAACAACCTTCCGACGCCTGCGCTAAACTCGCTGAATATAAGTATGTACCTTTAATGATTATAATTTGGGTGCTGAGCATGATTGATGCATACCGTTTGGGCAGAAAAGTACTTCCCACAAAAAAATAAGCCAATTAATTAGAGCTAGGTTTGGTTGGCTTATTAATTGCCTCCCTAATATTTATTCCTGATATTTAGCTATTATTAATGGCGGTAATAATTATTATTGCCGCCTTTTCATTTTTATATATATTTCTTGTAACCGAGATTTTTTGCCTGCATCGTGTAAATGCCTGTATATACCCAGTAAAATCCTCAAACCTCGTTAAAACGCTCAATTGTTAATATTTAGTTAATTAAAGTCCTTCTCCTTGTACCTTTTTATTCATTTAATGTTAATAAGTAAATGATACTTTCTGCTCGCCAAATTAACTTTGTTTAACTGTTAAGTATTGGTTTTGTGACAATTTATTACATCAAGCAATGATGACTGATAATTTCAATTTAAGGAAATACGATGAATAACAGTTTAAATAATCATAAAAGAAAGGATTTTAAAGTGGCGAGCTTATCGTTAGCTTTATTATTAGGGTGCTCAACGATGGCCAATGCCGCTGTTGAGAAGTTAACGGTGAGTGGGAACCAAATTCTTGCGGGTGGAGAAAACACAAGCTTTGCAGGACCTAGCCTATTTTGGAGTAATACGGGGTGGGGCGCTGAAAAATTTTACACAGCAGAAACAGTAGCAAAGGCAAAAACTGAATTTAATGCAACATTAATTCGTGCAGCTATTGGCCATGGTACGAGTACCGGTGGTAGTTTGAACTTTGATTGGGAGGGCAATATGAGCCGTCTTGATACTGTTGTAAACGCAGCTATTAGCGAAGATATGTACGTTATTATTGATTTTCATAGCCATGAAGCACATACCGATCAAGCAACTGCAATTCGCTTTTTTGAAAACGTAGCGACCAAATATGGGCAGTACGACAATGTTATTTATGAAATTTATAATGAGCCGTTACAAATTTCGTGGGTTAACGATATTAAGCCTTACGCAGAAACAGTTATTGATAAAATTAGAGCAATCGACCCTGATAACTTAATTGTGGTTGGTACGCCTACGTGGTCACAAGATGTGGATGTGGCATCACAAAACCCGATAGATCGCGCCAATATTGCTTACACTCTGCATTTTTATGCTGGCACGCATGGTCAATCGTATCGAAATAAAGCACAAACTGCACTCGATAACGGCATTGCACTATTCGCCACAGAGTGGGGTACAGTTAATGCTGATGGCAATGGTGGTGTTAATATTAATGAAACCGATGCATGGATGGCATTTTTTAAAACAAACAATATTAGCCACGCTAACTGGGCTTTAAACGATAAAAACGAAGGTGCATCGTTATTTACTCCAGGCGGTAGTTGGAATTCACTAACCGCTTCAGGCACTAAAGTTAAAGAGATCATTAAAGGTTGGGGTGGTAGTACGGTTGCTTTAGACTCTGATGGCGATGGTATAAGTGATAGTAACGATCAGTGCGATAACACTCCCGCAGGTACAACGGTTGATAGTATTGGTTGTGCAGTAATTGACAGCGATGGTATTAGCGATAGTGTTGATCAATGCCCTAATACACCTGCAGGTGAAACTATTAATAATGTAGGTTGCGTTGTTGAAGTAGTTGAACCACAAAGCGATGTGGATAACGATGGTGTGAATGATGATATTGATCAGTGCCCAGATACACCCGCTGGTACAAGTGTTGATACAAACGGATGCAGTGTTGTAAGTTCAACAGATTGTAATGGTATTAATACATATCCTAATTGGGTAAAAAAAGATTATTCGGCCGGTGCGTTTACTCACAATAACACAGACGATAAAATGCAATATCAAGGTAATGCATACAGCGCAAATTGGTATACAAACAGCATTCCAGGAAGTGATGCTTCGTGGACGCTTATCTATAGCTGTAGTTAAACGCGTTAAATAAAATATGCGAAGAAGGTAAATAATACATTTACCTTCTTTTTAAAAGTATTAGCCTTTATAAACACTTTGGTGTTGATTAATGATGTTGTAGCTAGGGGAGTTTATGTTATCTATATAGCGCCAATCGGTTGTGATTTGCTCTTTAGTAATAGTCACTAACATATATCCACGGTGTGATAAGTCACAATAGTTTAAGTCGTTTATTAACAATGAAAGCGAGTCAGCCATTTGCTTTGCTTGTGCTGTATTAAGCGCTAAATAATGCTCCATACCCGGGGATGTAACACCAGGCGTTGCAAATTCTACTCCTATGCTTTCGCCTTTTGCATTTTTTAATGTGCCATGCCACGCATTGTGCGTATCACCTGCAACCACGACTAACTTTTTATTTAATGCGGTAACGCTTTTGTATAATGCTTCGCGCTCGCTTGGGTAACCATCCCACGCATCTAAATTGTAAGGCATTAAAGTATTTACGCGTGCGAGTTGCTCAGGTGTTACCGCTTTATTAGCTAACACGGCTTTTTTAATGGCAACAAGCTCTTTTAACACCTGAGGTATTTTAGTGCGATCGGATTGCGAGAATATTTCAGTAGGTAGCCACATTTTAGTCATCAATACTTGCTGGCCCAATACTTGCCATTTTGCATTTGATTTAGTTATTGCACTCGTAAGCCAGTTTAGTTGTGTGTTACCTAGTAACTGCCTACTTGGATTATTTAAATCACTGGCAAAGCGCGCAACATCCATTTGTTTGGTCTCTAGGTTTTTATAGTCGCTGTAAGCGAGTTGTTTATCGCGTGCTATTACGCGCGTATCTAGCATGTGCAAGCTTATTAAATTACCAAAATCGAAGGTGCGGTATATTTGCGGGCTTTGCTCGCCCATAGGCGGTCTAATTGGCAGCCATTCGTAATAGGCTTGAATAGCTGCTGCACGGCGCATAAAAAAGTCACCTTCATCAGGGGTATGATTTTCAGCACCACTTTTATAGGTATCGTTGGTAACTTCGTGATCATCCCATATTGCAATAAAAGGCGCTGCAGCGTGAAGAGCTTGAAGGCCTTGGTCTGTTCTGTAAATAGCATAGCGCTTACGATAGTCGCTAAGGGTAATAATTTCACCACTGTTATCGGCTGCNAATTGGCGGCCAATTTTTTCAGCATTTTCGGTAGCGTATCCGCCCATTGGGTATTCGTAAATGTAATCTCCCAAATGCAGTACCACATCTAAATCTTTTTGTTTAGCGGCATCGGTGTAGGCATTAAAGTACCCAGCAGGATAGTTTGAGCACGACACAACAGCCATTTTTACTTGTTCAATGTTATTTATTGGTAGTGTTTTAGCACGGCCAATTGGGCTTTGTGTATTTAAACCCATAAACCGATAAAAGTACTCTGTGTTTGGAGTAAGTTCTTGCACATCTATTTTTATTGTAAAGTCTCTGCTTTTATCTGTTTGTTCGCGCCCGCTGCGGATGATGTTTTTAAATTGAGAGTCACTTGCCAGTTCCCAAGCAGCAGTAACTTCAAAATTTGATTGAGAAGTAGTTGCACGTGTCCAAATTATTAAAGCATTACTGAGCGGATCGCCACTGGCTACACCGTGTTTAAATTCAANATAGCCGATAGTGGTTTGTTTGTTAATGTTTGAGCACAACCTGTAATGGCACTCGATACTGCGACGGTAAATATGCTTGCTGCTGAGGTTTTTAAGAAATTTCGACGTGATGAAAGGGTCATACTGCACTTTTTGAATTATTTATAGTGGTGTGCACTTTAGCGGGTAGATATGACGTTTTTATAAACGCTAAATGTATTTAGTGTGACGGTATTAATACATTTAAACCCTTTTATTTATTAACTAAAAAGTAGTCAAAAAATTAAATTAAATGGTTAAATTAACAAGGTATGAATTTTTTAAATTAAAGAGATGCATGTAAAATTGTTTAATTACAGTTGCTTACGATTTATTTTTATGTTGGCACAACCCTTGAGTATGTAACTACGTCTAAACAATACACAAACAAGGAATACCATTATGAAACATTCAATTAAAATCGCTATGGCAAGTTTATTAGTATTAGGTTCTGCGCAAGTACATGCAACAGAAGTGGACCTAGATGTAACTGATATATTAACTCAAAGTGTAGCAAGCTACGTAAAGCAAACCACAATCGAGCTTGAAAAATCACTAAAGGAAACGCTTTATTTTGATGCTAAAACTGTTTTAGAGGGTTTATTAGATGAGCCCGTTTTAACACATAGCACAACGCTTAAAAATACTGACACTAGTATAAAAAACGTAAAATAAATTATTTAAAGGATTAAAACGATGAGCAGTGAACTTGGATTGTTTGCATTAATGTTAGCACCCGTAGTCAGTATGATTAGCGCTTATTACTCGGTTCAAGTGTTTAAAGCTATGGGAGGTTGGTTTAATCTTTAGCCAATTATATAGCTGGTAATTAATTCGATTCATACAAAGCTGATCGACTTAGCAAAAGCGCACGTAAATAAAGGCAGAGTGTTTGAAAGAAGTAGACTTTATGAAACGTGCGATTTTTCCATTACCCATTTTTATGTTACCTGAAGGCTATACGCGATTACGCATATTTGAGCCTCGCTATTTAAATATGGTTAAAACCGCATTAAAAAACAATACAGGGTTTGTGCTTTGTACATTTGAGCACGACACACCATTTAATATAAGCGCGCAAGGTTGCCTTGTTGATATTATTGATTTTGACCAAGACGACAACGATGTATTATTAATCGATGTGTTTGCTTCTCAAAGCGTTCAAATAAATGACGTTTATCAAGACGAGGACGAACTGCGACATGGTTTGGTGTCTTCTTGTAATACGCCATATTGGTATAAGGATTCTAACAACTCAGTTGGCGAACATGACTTATTGCATGATGCGCTTTTAAACGTGTTTAAAAGTAATCCGGAACTTAATTTACTGTACAAAAAAACTCACTTTGACAAACTGCCTTGGATTGCAGCCCGTTGGCTTGAGCTCCTACCTATTTCTATTGAGAAAAAACAGCAACTTGCGTTTGAAACGAACTTTGATAACTTACTGAATTTCCTCCATACTGTGATTAATAACGAATTTGCCTAAATTTTATGATCCTAAATTAATTATTGCCCGTATTACTTAATACAAAAGCAATAACGGGATAAATTATTATGGTAAGTCAACAACAATCACCACGTTGTGAACCTAATACAGGTAAGTACACTGCCATGCCAGAAACGCCGAGTAAAGAACTCATGCAAGCGCTTATAGATGTTGCACAGTCACGCGATAAAAAAGCATTTTCCTACTTATTTGAATACTTTGCGCCAAAAATTAAACGCTTTGGAATTAAGCAATTTGGTGTTGAAGCTCAAGCAATGGAGCTTGTGCAAGAGACGTTAACATCTGTTTGGCGTAAAGCACATTTGTATCACAGTGATAAAGGTGCGGCTACTACTTGGGTTTATACCGTTATGCGTAACGCTTCATTCGATATGCTTCGTAAAATGAAAAGTAATAAAGAAGAAAACATAAGCGAAGATATTTGGCCGTTATTAAACGAATCACAAGATACACATTACGAATACAGTGATCATTTAGAAGATAAACAAATTAAACGTTATTTAGACAAATTACCTATTGCTCAACGCGAAGTGGTAAGAGGCGTTTATTTTCAAGACATGTCGCAAGAGCAACTTGCACATCAACTTAATATTCCAGTAGGCACGGTAAAATCACGATTACGTTTGGCCTTGCAAAAATTACGTAATGAAATGGGAGATCAGCATGATTAAACATCACCCGAGTGAAACTTTACTGACACAGTATTGCGATGCATCACTTGCTACATCATTGAGTTTAGCCGTTTCTATTCACGTAGACATGTGCCCTGTGTGCCAAGCTAAAGTAGCTAAAATTGAAGCAAGTAATGCAAATGCATTATTTAGTGAAGAGCCTGCTAAATTTGAGAAACCTCAAACTGAAAAATCTGATTTACTTGAAGAATTTGAACTAAATGTTCTCGATATGATCATGTCTGATGATTCTATCGATGAAGTTTACGAAGTAGAGCCTGTTTCTATTAAAGTTAATGAGCATAACTATCAGCTTCCACGTGCGCTAACGCGTATTTCTCACAGTAAATTTACCCAAGTGGGTAAGCTTGCGAGATCTCGTATTGCATTAGATGATGGTGCACTGCGTTCTAGCTTGTTACATATTGATGCTGGTGGTGAAATACCAGAACACACGCACACTGGCTTTGAAGTTACTTTACTCCTAGATGGCGAGTTTAGTGATGAAGAAGGAAAATATGTCCCAGGTGACTTTATATGGCAAGATAGTAGTCACCAACATACTCCTTTAACAAAAGATGGTTGTTTGTGCTTTACAGTTGTCAGTAGTGCGCTACATTTTAATAAGGGCTTCAGCAAGTTACTAAATCCAATAGGTAATTTGATTTACTAAGAGAATTTATGCACACAGATATAATAAAAATAGGTATAAGCGCCTGCTTAGCAGGCGAAAAAGTTAGATTTGACACAGGTCATAAAAAGTCAAATTTCTGTATGGATGAGTTAGGTAAACACGTTGAATATACACGGTTTTGTCCGGAGGTAGCGGTAGGTTTACCAATACCTCGACCAACTATTCGCCAAGTTAAAGTGGGAGATACTATTAAAGTATGTCGCCCAGATGGTACTGGAGACGTAGGCCAACAACTTACCGAGTATGGTAAAAAAGTTGCAACAGAACAAGCTAAAGAGTTGAGCGGGTTTGTATTTTGCGCAAAAAGTCCAAGCTGCGGCATGGAGCGCATTAAAATATACAACGAAGCAGGCACGGGTAATACTTCTGAAGGCGTTGGTTTTTTTGCTGAGCAAATAATGAAGCACAACCCATTATTGCCATGTGAAGAAAACGGTCGCTTAAATGACATGCATTTACGTGAAAACTTTGTAATGAGAATTTACGTATTTAAAAATTGGCAAAAGTTGGTACAAGAACCACTAACGGTTCACAAGCTTACTCAATTTCATTCTCAGTATAAGTACTTGTTGATGGCTCACAATTACCAAGCTTATCGAGATTTGGGTAATCTGCTTGGAACGTTCGTAGGTGACAATATAAATGCAGTTGCGGATGAATATATTTTAGGTTTGATGACGGGTTTGAAAAAGCCAGCTTCTCGCAGAAATAATTGCAACACCCTAATGCATTTACAAGGCTACTTTAAAAATGATTTATCAAAGGTTGAAAAACAAGAACTTCGTGATGCGATAGACGAATACCGCGAAGGATTGGTGCCATTGTATGTACCACTTACTTTGCTAAAACATCATTTGAAAGTTCATCCGAATGAGTACCTTGAAAAACAAGTGTTTTTTAACCCATACCCTCACGATTTAAAACTACGATTTGGTATTTAATGGATACATTATTTTGGTTTAGGCGCGATTTGCGCCTTTTTTCTAATGAAGCGTTAATTCAAGCGCTAAATAATGGCGCTAAACACGCCATTTTTTTTGTGTCTGAAAAGCAGTGGCAACAACACCAAGCTGCGCCTATTCAGATTGACTTACTCAAGCGCCGAGTTACTTATCTTCAATCACAACTTGCTGATTACGGTATTACTTTACATATTATTGAAGCGCCTAGCTTTAGTGATTGTACGCGCGAGCTGATTAACTTTTGTAAAGCAAACGATGTAAAACACGTAATTGCTAATACAGAGTATGAGCTTAATGAAGTAAACCGCGATAAAGCAATTTTGCATGAATGCGATGAGCTTTCTATTACTTTTACTTTGTACGAAGGTGATTTAATTGCGCCTGCAGGCTCTGTCAAAAATCAAAGTAATGAAATGTATAAAGTGTTTACTCCCTTTAAACGTGCATGGTTAAAGCAGTATCAAGATACACACTTTAGTTTGCCACAATGGCCTTTAACTTCTGAGCCAATAAAATTTGATGAAAGCGACTTACTAAAAAGTGATGGATGCTCAGATAAGTGGCCGGTTGACGACGAAACACTCTCTACCGTAGTTGATAATTTTATATGCGACAAACTTACAAGTTACGACGACCAGCGTGATATTCCCAGTGTAAAAGGCACATCGGGTTTAAGCCCGTATTTAGCACTAGGTATTGTAAGCACAAAGCAACTGCTTATTAATATTCAGCAGCGTTATCCTGATATTTTAACTACATCAAAAAGTAAAACGTTTACGTGGATTAACGAGCTTGTTTGGCGCGAATTTTACAGACATTTAATTGCTGAATTTCCGAAGCTTTCGCGCGGCGATAACTTCAACGAAAAGTATAATGCTGTAGTGTGGCGTAAAAGTGAAAGCGATTTTAAAGCATGGTGCGAAGGGCGTACAGGTTACCCATTAGTGGATGCAGCAATGCTACAACTTAAGCAAACCGGTTGGATGCATAATCGTTTACGAATGGTTGTTGCAAGCTTTCTAACTAAACATTTATTAATAGACTGGCGTGAAGGTGAACGCTTTTTTATGCAGCACTTAATTGATGGCGATTTAGCCTCAAATAATGGTGGTTGGCAGTGGGCTGCAAGTACGGGCTGTGATGCTCAGCCTTATTTTAGAGTTTTTAATCCTATCAGACAAAGCGAGCGCTTTGATCCAACGGGCAAGTTTATCCGTAAGTATTTGCCAGAGCTTGAAAACGTGCCAGATAAACACATTCATTTTCCACACACATATTTAGCCGCAACAGGCAAAGATAAGGAATGTTACTGGCCAGCAATAGTTGATCATAAAGCGGCACGAGAACGTGCACTTGCTGCATTTAAGGTGTGATATGGATAACCAGTTACCAGTAGATAAATTTGTTGAAATATACCAACAGCTTGATAGCACTAATCTTGATTTATTGAGTGATATTTACTGTGACAACATACAGTTTATAGACCCGATGCACGAAATTAACGGCATTGTAGAATTGCGAAGATACTTTGCTAACTTATACAGCAATGTTAAGCATTGCCAGTTTGATATTACTGATTCGTTTAATAGCGGTAACAATGCTTTTATTTATTGGACTATGCATTATGCACATCCAAAGCTGTCATCAGGTAAAACTATCTCGGTAGACGGTCATAGCAAGCTTATTTTTAAAGATGGCAAAATTATTAAGCACAGAGACTACTTTAATGTGGGCGAGTTGTTATACAAACACATTCCTTTACTTGGTAGCGTTATAAAGCTAATTGATAAAAGGGCAGGTTAATTATGATCACACTTATAACGGGTGCTACATCAGGTATTGGCGAGCAGCTAGCAATTAAATATGCACAGCTAGGAGACACTGTTATAGCTTGCGGTCGTAATAGTGATAAGCTCGCCGAGCTTGCTAAATATGACAATATCCAAGCATGCAAATTTGATGCAACTAACCTGCAAGATATAAAAGAGTCGACAGTTGGCTTTCCTCATTTTGACCGTGTTATTTTAAACGCTGGTAATTGTGAATATATAGATGATGCGCGCAATTTTGATAGCGCGTTGTTTGAGCGTGTAATAAACGTTAACTTACTTTCTATGGGGTATTGCCTTGAGGCGTTACTTCCTAAAATAAATCCAGGCGGCCAACTTGTTTTGGTCAGCTCAAGTGTTACTTATCTTGCGCTACCTCGTTCAGAAGCTTATGGCGCATCAAAAGCGGGTGTAAGTTACTTAGCAAAAAGCTTAGCGGTTGATTTAAATGATGTTGATGTGACTTTAGTTCATCCTGGGTTTGTAAAAACGCCACTTACTAATAAAAATGATTTCCCGATGCCTATGGCCGTTACTGCTGAAAAAGCAGCTGACTACATGATTAAGGGTATTCAAAAACGCCGCAAAGACGTTCATTTCCCTTATCGTTTTACACTTATATTAAAAGCTTTACGCATTTTACCACTGCCGATTTGGCTTAAAATCGCAAAAGGATTAGCCCGTTGAAAAAAATAGCAATAATAGGAACTGGTATATCTGGTTTAACATGTGGGCATTTGCTTCACAAACATTACGATGTAACCGTATTTGAAAAAAATGATTATATAGGTGGCCATACAGCAACGGTTGATGTTGATGTGTGTGGCATCAAATACGCAATAGATACTGGCTTTATTGTATTTAATGACCGAACTTACCCATATTTCGAAAAGCTACTTTCGCGCATTGGTATTGATAAACAAACAACCCAGATGAGCTTTAGTGTGCATAACGAAGCCACTGGTTTTGAATACAATGGACATACGTTTACAAGCTTATTTGCACAGCGTCGTAATATTTTTAGACCTAAGTTTTGGCGATTATTGTACGACATTGTTAGGTTTAACAAACTGTGCAAAGCAATGCATGAAAAAGGTGATTACCAGTCTGATCAATCATTAGGGCAATTGCTTAACGATAACCAGTTTAATGACTTTTTTAAATACCATTATATTCTTCCTATGGGCGCGGCTATTTGGTCTACCAGTATTAAAGAAATGGAAAACGTAGGCGTTGAGTTTTTTGTTAAGTTTTTCTTTAATCATGGGCTTTTAGATGTAACCAATAGACCACAGTGGTATGTAGTACCAGGAGGCTCTCGTCAGTATATAAAGCCGCTGATCAGAGGTTTTGCTGATAAAATTAAACTTAATACAGATATTAAATCTGTTACGCGGCAAAATGATGAAGTAACAATAGAGTTTGCCAATGGTGAGCAAAGTAAATTTGATAAAGTAATATTTGCTTGTCATTCAGATCAGGCGCTTGCACTACTGGGTGATGCTACTGAGCAAGAAAAGTCAGTATTGGGTGCAATAGCTTACACTGAGAACTCAGTGGTGTTGCACACCGATACAAACCTTTTACCAGATAGAAAAGCGGCATGGGCAAGCTGGAACTACCTACTTAACAACAACACTGATAAAGCTGCTGTTGTAACTTACCAAATGAATATTTTGCAAGGTATACAATCAGATACACAGTTCTGTGTAACGCTTAACCATCTTGAAGGAATAAGCCAAAGTAAAATTTTGCGCGAGTTTACTTATCACCACCCTGTATTTAACCAAGAGTCTATTGCGGCTCAAAAACTTAAACACAGTATTGACGGACACAACAATAGTTATTTTTGTGGCGCTTATTGGTACAATGGTTTTCATGAAGATGGCGTACACAGTGGTGTAGATGTAGCCAAGCAACTTGGGGTCGAATTTGACTAGTGCAGTGTATTTAGGCGATGTTAAACATCGCCGTTTTGCTGTTAAAGAACATCGCTTTAGTTACCCTCTGTATATGATGTGGGTAGATTTAAATAATCCTCAACAACTAAATGGTGTGCATAAACACATAGGTACGTCAGGCTTAAAGGCGTTAAAGTTTAATGAAGCTGATTATTTTAAAGGCACCTCACAGCTTGCTAAACGTCCTCTTATTGAGCGTGCACACGAACAACTTGCCAATTTAGGTATTACTGAAACCTTTACTCATATTTACATGCTTGGGCAACTTCGTTGTTTTGGTGTGTATTTTAGTCCTGTTAATTTTTACTTTTTTGGTCATAACGACACCCGTTTTAAATACATGATTGCTGAAGTAAGTAATACACCATGGAACGAACGTCATTATTATTTAGTACCTTTAGAAAAAAAAGTGAACTTTAAAAAGGTTTTTTCCGTATCACCTTTTATGAATCTAGATATGAACTATCATTGGCATGTTAAGCAATCGCCTGATAAAACATTGATACACATTGAAAATAAGCGAAATGAAGAGCTATTATTTGATGCTACACTTCGCTTAAAACGTAAAGAACTTACTAAAGAAGAAGTTAATAAGTTATTTAAACGTTTTCCGGCCATGACATGGTCTATTTTCAAAGGTATTTATTATCAAGCGTTAAAGTTGTTTATTAAACGAGTTCCTTTTTTAGGCCACTCAGGCAAGCCATAAAGCACATAGATAGTCAGGACAATTAATAGGTATTTCAATGGATAAAGTGTCGAGCTTAAATTGCGAACAAAGCACAAACTGGTTAACTAACATATATAAAAAATTAGTGACTAAAGCCTTCTCGTCAATTGAAACAGGTCAAGTTGTTTTAATTGAAGGGAATGAGCGTACAGTTTTTGGCGACCCATCTTCAGTGCTAAAAGCAACAATTATTGTAAACGATAAAGCTATGTATAAGGCATTTGCATTATCTGGGAGCGTTGGCGCTGGTGAAGCGTATATTTTGGGGCATTGGTCTTGTGACAACTTAACCTCTTTCATTGAGATATTTGCTATAAATGAGAAGCAACTTGATGAGTTTGAGAAGAAATTCGCATTTTTTAGCAATATTGCACACCGGTTTAATCACATAAAAAATAAAAATTCTGAATCGGGTTCTAAGAAAAACATCGTTGCTCATTACGACTTAGGTAATGATTTGTACGAATCATTTTTGAGTAAAGAAATGCTTTACTCAAGTGCTGTATATCCTTCAAAAGAAGCGACGCTTGAAGAGGCTCAACAATACAAGCTGAAACGCATTTGTGAGCAAGTTGAGCTTCAAAAAAATGATTCAGTAATTGAAATTGGTACAGGGTGGGGGGCTTTTGCTATATATGCAGCCACACATTACGATTGCCATGTAACAACAACAACCATATCTGATGAACAACATGATTATGTCGCTAATAAAATTTCAGAGCTTGGTCTTGAAAGTAAAATTACATTACTTAAGCTTGATTACAGGCAATTGAGAGGAAAATACGACAAGCTTGTTTCTATCGAAATGATAGAAGCGGTGGGCCATGAGTACTTACCTAGCTTTTTTACCCAATGTGGTGAATTGTTAAAAGATGACGGTGCCATGCTCATACAAGCTATAACTATTGGCGATCAGCGTTATAAGCATTACTTAAAAAACTCTGATTTTATTCAGCAGTATATTTTTCCAGGCGGGTGTTTGCCATCACTTAACGAAATGAGTGAGCAGATTAAAAATAATACCGACATGGTAATTCATACTGTTAATGATATTGGTGCACACTACGCAAGAACATTAGCAGACTGGCGAAGCCGTTTTATAAAAAGTTGGCCTGATTTGGACCGCTCAAAATTTGATGAACGTTTTTATCGTTTATGGTTGTTTTATTTTGCTTATTGCGAAGGCGCCTTTAGAGCTAGAGCAACAAGTACGGTGCATTTAATGGCGCGTAAACCACGTTTTGTTAGCGATAACGATGATATTGCGCTCGGTTACTAATTTTGTTTTATTTCAAGCAGTGTGGTTTTTATCCTTGCTGCTTGAAGCTGATTCGCTACTTTTTAGCGGATTGATTATTGTTTTAATGTTTTGGTTGTCAAAACAAAAAAAACAAGACACCTTACTTCTTATTAAAGTCCTACCTTTAGCACTATTATTAGAATTTATAGCAGTAAAGTTAGGCTTGTTAGAATTTAAAGTTTATCCCTTCCCTTTATGGCTCGTCTTTTTATGGGCTGCGTTATTACTTTCTTTAAATACTTCTATGGTTTTTTTGAGTAAATTAAAGCTTTGGCAGGCCTTTTTAGTATGCATGGCTTTTGCGCCAGCAAGTTATTGGGCTGGAGCACGCTTTGAAGTAATAAGTTTAGGTTTACCTTTATGGCAGTTTTGGCTCGTTTACGGTGCGCTTTGGTCTACAGTGTTTACTGTTATTCTTTTTATAAACCAAAAAATCAAGTTATTCATCAATCGCTGATCGCCCACAATTCCCATTTCGTAACATTACTCATTGACTCAAGGGAGCTTATTTTGAAATTTTTACTAAAGACAGTTACTTTTTATTTGCTTACAACTTCAATTGTTTTAGCTAACACACAGTTTAACAAAGTAGGCGAAGCACGAATGGAGTATTTATTTTGGGATGTATATGACGCGGTTTTATTTACCCCTTCAGGTAATTACAGCGCAGGAACGCATCCTATTAAATTTAAACTTACCTATTTACGTGACTTTGAAGCTAAAGAAATCGTAAAAGCAACAAATGAGCAGTGGGAGCATATTGGAAAAAAAGAGCTAGCAGACAAATACGACAGTAAATTATTGTCTATTTGGCCTGATATTAGACAAGGTGATTCGCTAACGTTAGTCACAAATGAGCAGGGTATGAGTACTTTTTATCATAATGATGAAAAAATTGGCGAAATAAATGAACCTCAATTTTCGAGTGATTTTTTAGCCATTTGGCTGGATGAAAAAACCTCTGAGCCGAAACTACGAAAGCAACTATTAGGGAATTAATATGAATGTATTTAACTCGTTTAAAACAGCTCTTGTATGCTTATCTGCTTTGTTGCTGATAAGCTGTTCGGCACCAAATGTAGAGCATTATAAAAATACATCGCCAAACTTTGACTTTAAAACATTTTTTAGTGGAAATTTGAAAGCCTACGGTGTTGTACAAGACTTTAAGGGTGAATTGACCCGCAAGCTTGTCGTAGATATGAATGCGAGCTGGGATGGTAACCAGGGCGTTATTGAAGAAGACTTTGTTTATGACGATGGCGAAACTCAAAAGCGTATTTGGAAAATAACGTTAAACGAAGACAATAGTTTAACGGGTGTGGCAGATGATGTTATAGGTACTGCAAAAGGTAGAAGTGATGGCAGCGTATTTCATTGGAATTACGATGTAGAGCTTCCATACGATGGCAGTACTTTAAAAGTGAATTTTGATGATTGGATGTACCTGGTTACACAATCGCGCTTGATAAACCGCACATCTATTGTTAAGTTTGGAGTCGAGGTCGGGGAAGTGACCTTAGTGATCGAAAAAATATAGCTTATTTACCCAGTTGCTTAACTTGCGCCAAAATTGTACTCAAATTAAGTCTTTGTTAACCCAACACGCTGTATTTTACAGAGAATTATTTAAATTTTACTCATTTTTTAAGAATTTAAGCAAAAAATGCAATTTGCTGTTGCTAACTCTTCAAAAATGCATAAAGATAGGTTTTGCGAAGGCAAAATAATAACGAATAGGAATCTAACAATGAATAAAGCTCAATTAGTTGAAAAAATTGCTACTGATGCAGAAATCTCTAAAGCCGCTGCTACTCGTGCTCTTGACGCGTTTACAGGTGCTGTAACTTCTTCTTTAAAAGAAGGTGATTCAGTAGCATTAGTTGGTTTTGGTACTTTCTCAGTAAAAGAACGTGCAGCTCGCACTGGCCGTAACCCACAAACGGGTGCTGAGATCCAAATCGCAGCGGCAACTATTCCAAGCTTTAAAGCAGGTAAAGGTCTTAAAGACCAAGTAAACCCTTAATAGGTTTAACGAATTAAATTAAAAAAAGAGCTAATTAGCTCTTTTTTTTTATGTTTAATAAAGACATCAATTGATGCCTTTATATTACAAATTTATGCTTTTAAGGCTTTATCGCCTCGACCAATGCCAACAGCGCCAGAACGTACAACTTCAATAATATCGGTTTCATGACGAAGAGTGTCTAAAAACGATTCTATTTTGTCTGTACTGCTCACTAATTGTAGACTATAGCTTTGTCGGCCCATATCTAAAATAGCACCTTGGAACACATCAACTACTCGCGTAACCGCTGCACGAGTCGTCTCGTCTTGAGCAAAGACCTTAACAAGCAATAGCTCACGTTCAATGTGACTCATTTCTGTTAAATCGATAATTTTAAGCACGTCGACTAATTTGTTAACCTGCTTTGTAATTTGCTCTACAACTCTGTCATCACCCATAGTGGTAATGGTAATACGTGATAGTGATTGATCGTCAGTTGTGCCAACAGTTAGGCTGTCGATGTTATATGCACGTTGTGAAAAAAGCCCAACAATACGTGATAGGGCACCTGGTTCGTTTTCTAATAAAATAGATAAAATACGACGCATTATGCTTTTACTCCTTTACGTAACCACATCTCATCAATGCCGCCTAACTTAATTTGCATTGGGTATACATGTTCTTTTTCATCAACGTTTATATCTAAAAAGACTAATCGGTCGTTAATTGACATTGCTTTATCGATAGCAGGTTGTAACTCATCTAGTGTGTTTACTTGTATGCCTACATGGCCGTAGCTTTCAACTAACTTAACAAAATCAGGTAGTGAATCCATGTAAGATGATGAATGACGTCCACCGTAAACCATGTCTTGCCATTGGCGTACCATACCTAAAGAGCGGTTATTAAGTGATACAACTTTTACCGCTAGGTTGTACTGTAAACAGGTTGATAGTTCTTGAATATTCATTTGAATAGAGCCATCACCCGTAATACACACAGACTCTTTATCAGGAAAGGCTAGCTTTACGCCCATTGCAGCAGGTAAACCAAAGCCCATGGTGCCTAAGCCGCCTGAGTTGATCCATTGACGAGGATGCTTAAATGGATAATATTGCGCTGCAAACATTTGATGCTGACCAACGTCTGAACTTACGTAAGCATCGCCATTAGTGGCTTTATAAACCGCTTCAATTACAGCTTGTGGCTTAATTTTGTCGCCATCAGTGTTGTAGCTTAAGCACTTTTGTTCGCGCCAGCTGATAATTTGTCGCCACCAATCTTCTTGCGCGCTGCGGTCTATTTTAATTGGGCTTTTATCAATACCCGCTTGTAGTTGTTCAAGTACGGTTGCTAAACAACCTACAACTGGTATGTGTGCTTTAATTGTTTTAGAAATTGAAGTAGGGTCAACATCCACATGAACAATAGTGGCATTAGGGCAAAACTTTTGAACATTATTAGTTACCCTGTCATCAAATCGGGCACCAAGCGCTAAAATTACATCGGCGTTAGCCATTGCTTTGTTTGCCTCAAGCGTGCCGTGCATGCCTAACATACCTACAAAGTTTGGATGCACACCTGAAATACCACCCAATCCCATTAGTGTATTTGTAATGGGGGCATTTAATGATTCAACTAAATGCGTTAATTGCTCTGATGTATTTGAAATAACAATACCACCACCAGAGTAGATAACCAGTTTTTTGGCCTCTAAAATAGCTGTTACGGCTTTGCGAATTTGTTTTGAGTGCCCTTTAGTATTAGGGCTGTACGTTCTCAGCTCGGTGGTTTTAGGAAATTCGTATTCAAACTTAATAGCAGGGTTAAGCATATCTTTTGGAAGCTCAACAACGACAGGACCTGGGCGACCAGTGCTAGCAATATAAAAAGCTTTAGCTAAGATTGTAGGGATGTCTTTAGCACTTCTACAGTTAAAACTGTGTTTAACTACAGGGCGAGAACAACCCACAATATCGGTTTCTTGGAATGCATCGTCGCCAATCAAATTTGTAGGCACTTGGCCTGATAACACAACCATAGGAATTGAATCCATGTAGGCCGTTGCAATACCTGTAATACAGTTTGTAGCGCCAGGGCCTGAGGTTGCAAGTACAACACCAACGTCTCCAGTAGCGCGGGCATAGCCGTCAGCCATATGTGTTGCAGCTTGTTCGTGACGTACTAATATATGTTCAATGTCATCTTGCTGAAAAAGTGCATCATATAAGTCTAAAACCGAACCACCGGGATAGCCAAATATGTATTTTACCTTTAACTCTTTTAATGCCTGAACTACTAGTTCAGAACCATTATATTCTTGTTTGCTCATCCTCATTCCTCTGTGCGCTTTTTTATGCATAAAAAAACCCCCGCGTAGTGCGAGGGTTTTTAAAAAGCAGTATCACCTTTTAATACATCCCCGCTGGGCTTATAACTAAGACCAGTACGAGTACGACTAAAAGATTAATGTGTGTGTTCATAGTTTTTACTCTACTTAGCAAAACACTGCTTTTAAATTAAAGATTTTGTATAGGTTTATTTTTAAGGGTTTTAAGCCTTTATGTCAACCTTGAAAGCTGTTTTTTGCATTTTAAATTCGTTTTGTGGCTTTTTTTAATTTAAACCTGCAGAAAACCTATGTTTAATTGAGTTTGCTGGCAGAAATTATGCGTTTTAGGTTGTAAGTTCGATTTTAGATATAAAAGAGTGTGAGAGACCATTAGCTTTAATTGCATATGTTAACTATATGTTTTTATCGCATGTTTAAATTTCTATTATTAGGTATGATTGCTACATAATTATGTTTGAGGAAAACACAGTGAAAAAAGTGACGTTAATTGCGCTTTTAACTACGTTATTAAGCCCTATGGTGGCGGCTAATAACTTAAGTCCGCATGATATTGGTATAACTAACGAAGAGCGTATTTTATATTGGCTTAAAAAAAGAGACCAAATATCTTCAAGTGAGTTAGATAGTTCATTTAAGTCATATATGAGTAACAAAGACGTTGCCAATCACTCTATTAAAAATGGCTTTAGGCAATTTAAACCCTCCTCCAACGTTTTTTCAAACACAAATAAACAACAGGTCGCTTTTTCAACGTCGCTAGTGCCAGATCAAAGCGTTAATGATGTAAAAGTGTTAGCTATTTTAATTGATTTTCCTGATCTTAAACATGACGACAATCAACTTGTAGAGCAAGACACCGATATGTTTTACGCTGATTATTCAACTGAGCACTATCAGCAAATGCTTTTTAATACTCAAGGTTATACAGGCCCTGATGGACAAAGCTTAAAAACGGCTGCTGATTATTATAAAGCGGCTTCGGGAAACAGCTTAAACTTTAGCGGGCAGGTATATGGCTGGGTAACCGCTAATAGCAATGCAAAAATATATGGTGAGCGCCAAGGCAGTACACGGGATATAAATGCGCCCGCTTTAATTAAAGAGGCTGTGGAGAAAGCAGTTGCAAAGTTTAATATTAATTTAGCGGATTATGACTTAACTGATTTAGATGATATTGATGGCGACGGTATCCTTAATGAACCTAATGGCATTATTGACCATGTAATGGTATTTCATTCAAGTATTGGCGAAGAAGCGGGTGGCGGTTACCTAAGCACCGATGCTATTTGGTCGCACCGCTACTATGTATTTGATGAAAATAGCGGGCCGAGCGAGATTGCAGGCAGCAACATTAAGCTCTTTGGTTATACCATTAACCCTATTGATGCCGGGATTGGTGTGGTTGTGCATGAGTTTGGGCATGATTTAGGATTATTAGATGAATACGACTTACAATCTAACACGGTAGGTGAGCCTGTCGCGTCTTGGTCAGTTATGTCGACAGGAAGTTGGGCTGGTTCGCCAAGAGGCTCAGAGCCAGTTATGTTTAGCCCTTATGCGCTTGAATATTTACAAAAGCGGTACAAGGGTAACTGGGTTAACCAGCTTACGCTTGATATGGATGAGATAGAGGCTAACTCACAGCAAACATTAATTAATACTGCGAGTACTTCACAACAGCAAAATCAAATAAAAATAACACTACCACCAAGGCTCGAAAAATTTAGGGCTCCAGTTGAAGGTGATTTTCAATACTATTCAAATACGGGCGACAATATTAGCAACAGCTTAGCTAATACAATAGCGCTACCAAGCACAACTGAGACACTTACTTTAAGCTTTATTGCTTATTACAGTATTGAGCGTGATTACGATTTAGTTCAAGTAAAAGTAAATGGCGAGCCAATCGCGAGTAATTATACGCAAGCGCTTAATCCATACTACGGTGATATTGGTCCGTATATCTCAGGTGATTCATTTCTTAATAGTGATGCTAAGCAACCTAACGGCTATTTGACCCATAAGTTTGATTTATCAGCTTATGCTGGGCAAACAATTGATTTAAAAATTGAATACATAACAGATGCGAACACACATTATTATGGTTTTGTTGTTGATGATATGCGCATTGAGCAAAGTGATACTTTAATTTGGCAAAATAATGCACAAGATCAAGTTAACACTGTGTTTAATGGCTTTGAAAAAGTTGGTAGTTACACATATGCATCGCCATCACATTACTATTTACAACTGCGTTCATACACAGGCGTTGACAGTAGTTTGCAAGCAGAGCAGTACTCACCGGGGTTATTATTGTGGTACAGCAATGAATCTCAAGCAGATAATAATACTACCGAGCATCCAGGCAGTGGTTTTGCATTAGTGGTAGATGCCGATCAGCGCTCAATAAATAAAGGTAGTACGCAAACTCCGGCAGCTTCAGCAATTCAAATACGTGATGCTGCTTTTAGCCTATATCAACAAAGGGCAGGGTTAGGTGATGATGATTTATCAGCTATCACCGGGTTTACTGATAAAACCGATTATAGCTTTGCAGCGCAAAAACCATCGGGTGTTGTGCTTCCACAGGTTGGTTTTGGGTTTAGTATTATAAGCCAGTCAACAGACAGTGAAGATATAGAAGTAGAGCTTACTTACGATGTTACTAAGGGAATTAATTTTACTAAAAACGGTTTAACCGTTAATTTTAGTGTAGAAGGTTTTGCACTTACTCCTGCGGACAAATTTACGTGGAGTTTTGACGACGGGAGCTCCAGCACAGAGTTAACGCCTACTCATGAATACCAAGACTATGGCACTTATAACGTTGAGTTTATGGCAGATAATGGTACTTCACAGCAAGTAGCTGTAGCACAAGTTACATTAGTTGAACCATTAACTGTAAGTGAAATTGAATATGAAATAAACCAAGGAACTTTAACAGCTGACGCATCGCTTACAGGTGGGGTCGCACCGTATACTTATAATTGGCAGCTAGGGGATGGAAGTACTTTAACGACTCAATCGCTTACGTATAATTATTTGTACTCTGGTGATTACCAAGTAACGCTTACAGTGACAGATAACGAAGGCACTGAGCAATCAAAAGCGATTGATGTAACTGCTAATGTTCCGCTTAGCATAAACGCAAACGCTACAGTTAGTGATTTAAGCGCACAATTTAATGCCCAAGTAACCGGCGGCTTTAATAGTTATACTTACAGTTGGGATTTTGGTGATGGCAGTGCGTTATCAAATTTACAAAACCCAAGGCATACTTATCAAGCTGACGGGACTTATAACGTAACGTTGAATGTTACTGATACTCAAACCAATGATACTTTTACACAAGAGTTATCTGCTACTGTACAAAAACAACAAAGTAGTTCGGGTTCAAGTGGGGGATCTCTGGCGGGTTTATTAGGATTACTACTGTTAAGTTTATTTAGGTTTAATACTAACCTGCATAAATACATTAGGTAGTAAACGCAGTTAGCAAACATAAAAAAGCCCGCTAAATTAGCGGGCTATTTAAATTAATAACAAATATTAATTATAAACGGTCAATTACTGATTGAGTGAAATCAGTTGTACCGTGGCTGCCACCTAAATCGCGAGTTGTACGGTCACCTGATTTAATTACATCAGCAACAGCACTACGAATACGCTCTGCAGTATCGCCCATATTTAAATGCTCAAGCATTTGAATAGACGCTAAAATTACAGATGTTGGGTTAGCAAGGTTTTTGCCAGCAATATCTGGTGCACTACCGTGTACAGCTTCAAAAATTGCTGCGTCTTCACCAATGTTAGCACCTGGTGCCATACCTAAACCGCCAACTAAACCAGCACAAAGGTCAGATAAAATATCACCAAATAAGTTAGTCGTAACAATTACGTCAAACTCTTCAGGTGTCATTACTAGCTTCATACATGTTGCATCAACAATCATTTCATTTGATTCAATTTGTGGGTAACGCTCAGCTACTTCACGTGCTACTTTTAAAAACAAACCAGATGTTGATTTTAAAATGTTAGCTTTATGAACTGCAGTTACTTTTTTACGACCTTCGCGTACCGCTAGCTCGTATGCAAAAGTTACGATTTTTTCTGCGCCTTCACGCGTAATGATCGATTTTGCTTGTGCTTCATTACCGTCTTCACTTACTACTTGGCCAGCACCTGAGTACATACCTTGCGTGTTTTCACGAATAGTAATGATATCAATATCGTCGTAACGTGCTTTAGTACCAACAAATGATTTAACTGGACGTACGTTAGCGTATAAACCAAATTGCTTACGAAGTGTTACGTTAATAGATGTAAAACCTTCACCTACAGGCGTAGTTAATGGGCCTTTAAGAGTGATTTTGTTTTTAGCAATTGTATCAACTGTTTCTTGCGGTAATAACTCACCTGTTTTTTCAAGTGCAGCTAGGCCAGCATCAACAAATTCATAATCAAAGTCGCAACCTGCGGCTTTTAATATTTCAAGTGCTGAGTCGATAATGCTCGGACCGATGCCGTCGCCTTTGATCACTGTGATGGTTTGTTTGGCCATTGACTTTTCCTTTAAAGAGTTTGATTTGCACATAAATTATTACTCTGAGAGAGTAACCGCTTGTTAGAACATTTATGTGAACGTGCTTGAAAATTTAAGGGCGCATTTATACCAATTTATCACCCATTTTGCTAGTTTATACAAAAAATACTGGGTATACACGAAAGTTATAATGGGTATAAAGACATAAAATAGCTTCTAATAAACTAAATACTATTAAACAACTCAAGAGATTCTAATTGTTGATAAAAATCAGCTTGGTTATGCCACTTGAGTATTTTTAGCTGTTCATTTAACGTTTGCTGCTGCCACGGAGTTAGCGAAAGTTCAGGTTTAAACACATTTTGAGCAACAATCTTAAGTGTGATCCAAAGTTTATGGGCCTCAGTTAAGTGCTTCTTAGGTGTTTGCTCTGCTTCTAAGAGTGCTGCAGTCCATGGGTTGTCACTCAATAAATGAGTAAGCTGTTGTGTTAGTTGTTCGGTGTTAATTGAACTTACCCCAAAAAATGAGCAAATAGGGGCACTCAATGTTTTATTTGGTGTGTCGTCAATCAGCGTTTTACGAGAAAGCTGTGTACTGCATTGCGTTAATAAAAAATGGGCGTAAGCGTATAAAGGTAAAGTGATGTGCTCAAACTGGTCGTGATCATTTTTACTAACCAATAAAGCCATTATTTTTACTAATCCATTTAATCTGTTAGTTACGTAGGCTTGCAATGGGTGTGGGGTAACATTAACTAATTGTTCAAAAACAACCCGTTGAATTATTGCAGGTGCATTATAATAACCGACCATCGATAAACTATGTTTTAAGTCTTTTGCGGGCTGGTGTTCTTTATTATATGGTTTTACAGCCTCGCATAAATTAGCAATTACGAGAGGGTGAGGCACCATCAGCAGGCTTAATCCTTTATAGCTGTATTCGTGCTGTAACTTAATATTACTTATTAGCTCAAGTAAAGATTGTGCCTTATCAACCTCAAGCTCACTTTGTGGTTTTACATGTTCACTGTTAAATACTTTGAAGCTAATGGTTTTATCAGTGCAATGCCATTGTTTTGGATTATCGTTAAGCGTTGCTTTTACTCTGTACCAGGTTAATTTATTTGGATTTTCTGTACTAATTAAAACATGCCGTTGTTGTGCATCAGTTGCTAAATAAATCATGGTTTGCTCAGCGTATAAAACGCGGCTTCCCGGTAATAATGGCCCTAAATGCGCTATTAGTGATTGAATTAATTGCAGTGCGAACAAGTTAGGTGTGCGAATGTACAAATCGGTAAGTGCTTTATATAAGCTAATATGTTTATTAGCCGTATTGCTCGTAATGTTCATGCTAATAATATTTGCTAGAGCAATCAGCGTTATGCCCCCATCGTAAAGCATTATTTTAGGAGCACTTACCAATGCTTGTTTATACTTATTTAATTTAGCTAGTAACTGCGTAACAGGTTTGGCTGAATCGCCACTAGCTAACATTACTTTTGCTGCTAACTGATGACGCATTTTCCAAATTTTTTTATCAGAATCTTGAAAAGGTGTTTGCTCGCAAAGCTTGTTTAATTGCGCTCCAACACATAAATGTTCAATGAGTGTAGCGGCTATGTATAGCTCACTTAAGGCACTATTATAATTTTGAGATTTACACAGGGCAGCAGTTATGACGCTCTGACTAACAACTAAATTTGTTGCATAAGAATAACTTGGATTATAAAGCGTTAATCGGGATTGTAATGCGAATGGCTGTTTGCTGTAGAGCTCTCTATATTGCTCAGCTAGCTTACTTGCCATTGGATATAGAGCTGTCCATTTTTGTTTATTGTTGTAATAACTTAAAAACAGCTGCGTATTATTAAGCAGCTGCTCTAAGGTAGTTGAAACAGCTTCATCCATTAAACCTTCACCTAATTTTGTTCTTGGTATTTATTGTATGCACTCGGGCCCCATAAAAACAGCTGCCCATTTTTAAATAATAGGCCAGTACATTCATCCATAGTGGTAATACCGTCAGATGTTTTATGTTGTGTACGATAAAAAACTATCTGAAATACTTGTTCACCATCTCGTTTGGCATAAGTAAGATCGGGGCTGCCTAAGTAATCAAGAACACTATTTAGTGTTGTTGGCTGCTCAAGTGATAGTTTTTCGATGTAACGTTTATTGAAAGCCTCTCGGTCTTGCCAAATCATAGCTTGAGGATCGTCTTTATAAAAGGTAATCACCAATGCAGCTATCAGTGCATATAGCCCTAAACCTAAAATTAAATATCGGATAAATTTTTTCAATATGGCTTACTCTGACTCCGGTAACTAATATCAGTATACGTTTTGTAATGTTTAGAGGCTATTAACTTGCGACTAATTAAGTCTTAACTGCTTTAAACTAAAACCTAAATTTATATCGGTGCGTAAACTAACCAAGTGCTTTGAAATTACGTACATATCCATATTAGCGGCTAACTTTGCTTTAATACTCGGGCTTAGAGACTCATCTTCGGCTGCTTGTTCAATTGAGTTATAGTTATTAACTATTTGCTGCGCAGATTTAGTACCTATTCCTTTAACTCCCGGAATATCATTTGTTTTATCGCCCGCTAATGCCCAAAAATCAACGAGTTTATTTTGCTCAACACCAAAACGCTCTTTTATACTTGTCTCATCTAGATAGAGCTTTTTAAAGTAATCGTAAACTGTAATGTAAGGGCCAATATAAGGTAAAAAGCCTTTATCAGTAGAAACAACAGTGCTCGTTATTTGATTATTTGATGCCTTAAAGGCAAGCGTTGCAATAATATCATCAGCTTCATCGTTAATAGGCTCAAATACTACAATACCTGTTTCTTCAATTGCGGCTTTAAAATGCAATAGAGCATCTTTTAATACTTGGGGCATTGGCGCGCGTGAATGTTTGTAGTCTTTATAAAAATGATAACGCCAGCTTTTGTCACCATCGAACACAGCAATGGCATGGGTTGCATTACTCGTATCTAAAAGCTTTTTACAGGCGTGGGCTACACGTGCACAGCACGTTTGTATCATTTGCTCGTCGCTATGATGTTTTTGATTTGCGTCAACGGCGTAAATGCGCCTAATTAAATTAAGCGCATCAATAAGAAGTAAATGGGGTTTCAAACTATAAAACTCATGCTTTTATTTTGTAACATGGAACATATTTACTACCAGGGAGCTTCATGCGACCTTGAAGAACAAATGCCTGTAATAATTTATCCATATTTGTCATAAGGGCAGGTTCGCCACTTAAAATGTATGGACCGTTTAGTTTAATGGCTCTAACGCCTTCGTCTTTTACATTACCAGCAACAATACCAGAGAAAGCTCTACGCAAATTAGCCGCGAGTAGCTGTTTAGGCTGATCAAGGTGTAAATCTAGACTTGCCATATTTTCATGTGTTGGTGCAAAAGGTTGTTGAAAGTCGTTATCTATTTTTAATGTCCAGTTAAAGTAGTAGGCATCACCTTCACTTTTACGGTAATCACGAACATTAGCCATCGATGACTTTAGTTTTTGACCGACTAATTCAGGATTATCAATAATTACTTGAAACTTATCCAAGGCTTCCTTACCAAGTGTCATTTCAACGAACTCGCATAGCTCTTTAAAGTACGCCTCGCTTTGTTTGGGGCCAGTTAAAATAACAGGTAAACATTGCTTAGTATTATCTGGGTGCAACAATATGCCTAATAAATATAACAACTCTTCAGCAGTACCTGCGCCACCAGGAAAAATGATAATTGCGTGAGCTGTTCTAATAAAAGCTTCAAGGCGTTTTTCAATATCAGGTAAAATAACGAGTTCGTTTACAATAGGATTTGGTGGCTCGGCAGCAATAATGCTTGGCTCTGTTAAACCTAAGTAGCGATTATCGGTGTTACGTTGCTTTGCGTGGCCAATAGTTGCGCCTTTCATTGGGCCTTTCATGGCACCAGGACCACAACCGGTACAAATATTTAATCCACGTAAACCAAGTTCGTAACCTACTTGTTTTGTGTACTTATATTCAACCTCGTTTATTGAATGTCCGCCCCAGCAAACAACCATGTTAGGCTCGCTTTTAACACGCAGTGCACCTGCATTTCTGAGCATATCGAACACCATATGGGTTATGGCTTTTTGCTCTTTTAAATCTTTTTCGTATTTTTGACAAATAAACAAAATATCACGAATAACAGAAAATATATGTTCGTGAATACCGGTAATTATTTCGCCATCAACAAATGCGGTTTCGGGTGGGTTTTCAAGCTCAATTTTAATACCTCGTTCGCGGCTTACTAAACGAATATCAAAATCTTTGTATTTGTCGTATATATCGTTACTGTCGTCGGTATGGCTACCTACATTGAGGACTGCAAGTACGCAGTTTCTAAATAATTTATAACGCTCACTAGCAGACGATTGCTCTAATAAATCAACTTCTAATTGCGACAGTAAATCTAAAACCCCAGTTGGGTTTAACTGTATTAACATAGACGTGCTCCTACTACTAAATCGTAAAACTACTTGTCATAAAAGTTATAATAGCTATGACATTATTTACTGGTACAAAGTCTATCTCGCCCTGAATTTTTGGCTTCGTAAAGTGCATCATCAGCTCTATCAAATGCTTTTAATAGGGTATCGCCTTTTTTAAATTGAGTTGCACCTACCGAAATAGTGATCTCAATTTGTTTTTCTCTAAATTTAAAAGGTATATTTTTAATTACCTTTCTTACTTTATCCAGGGGTAATGTTGCGTTTTCTAGCGACACACCTGGCATTAACATTACAAATTCTTCACCGCCATAACGCGCTATAAAATCAGACTTTCTTACCGATTTTTGCAACGCTTTTGATATAACTTGTAAGGTAATATCACCTGCGGTGTGGCCAAATCTATCATTGATAGATTTAAAGTGGTCAACATCAATAACTGCAAGCGTAACATCTGATGGCTGCACATTAAACAAATGCATTTCGTGATTGTAACGTTCGTCAAATGCAGCCCGGTTAGGCAGTTTTGTAAGTCCATCTAGTAAGCTTTTAAAGCGCTGTTCGTTTAAGCGTTTTTTATACGTTGTTAACTTATCTTCTAAAGTAACAATTCGAGTCTTTATTTCATTAAAGCTAGCGCTAAGCATTTCTCTGTCTTTTCGTTCTAACTTTTCTTTTGCTATAAAATCTTCGCTTATTGATTTTAATTCGTTATCTACGAGTTCTTTTAAAGATGAGATTGATGTAGCTTTTTGCGTTTGCTCATTAAGATTTTTTATTTTTAGTTCAATGCTTTTATTAAGTGAGTCAAACTCAACTTCCATAGACTCAGAGTGCTTGCTAGTTGAGACGATAGAGTTATGTAGATCTTCGAGGGTTTGATTTAATGAAACTAAAAAACTTTGCGCGGATTTACGCTCTTTACTTATATTTTTTACGACTACATCAATAATACTAATTGCAACATCGAGTAATGAGTCGATTGAGTCACTTTCTGTAATATTATTTTTTATATTATTAATTTGTAGCGTAGCTTCTTCTTCAAGTATAAGTTCATTAGCGAGCTCAAGTAGTTTTTTTGCACGCGCCTGTTTTATTGGGCGCTGCTGATCAACTTGAGGGTCTTGTTTGGTAAGCAACGCTTCATGATAAAAGCTAATAAGTTGATCAAGTAGCGGAATGTAACCATGAGTTGAATGAACGTTATTAATCTCGTGATCGAGTAAATTTCTTAGAGTCCTACGAGTATCGTCAGGTAAACCTTTGGTTTTTTGTAATTGTTTACCGGCACTTTGCACACTGTTGTATAAATTACGTTGCTGAGCTTGTTGAATCGATTCTTGGTTTTTAAGTAGGATTAAAGTTTCACTAATAAGGGGAGCAAGGTTTTCAAAACTCATGCCTTTATTAAGCGCACTTCTAAATTTGGCGAGGCGATTATCTAACTCGATATCTAGTCCTTTACAGCTCAACGATAGTTTAGCTGTAAAGTCACATAGAACATCTACTTGATGTTTGCGAGCACTCTCAACAGCCATACGCGCATCAATTGCTTGTTTTAGCTTTTTATCTGTTGCGTTAGATCTTTGTGACACCTAAGCATACCGCCATCAAATTAATTTCATTATCTTCAGTTTACAACAAATTTTTATTATGTGTAGTTATCTAGTAAAAAACTTAGAAATTTTAATAAGCTACTACTTATAAACTCGTATATAGGGTCATTTATCGTATTTAATTCACTTTTAAATAGGGGCTTGTTAGTCTTGTAAGCAATTAAGTTTCCACTAAGAGTCTCTATGAAAAAGTTATTAGCCCTTTCAATTTTAGCTGCATGTTCTGCACCTGTATTTGCCGATGTAAATTATTCTTTAGAAATCTCGCAACCACAGCATCATTTAGGTGATGTAAGTGTTGAGTTTCCAAAAACAGCGCAAGCACACCTTGATATAAAACTTCCTGCGTGGCGCACGGGTCGCTACGAAATGTTAAACCTAGCAAATGGTATTCGCTACTTCAAAGCCAAAGATGAAGATGGCAAAGAACTAAAATGGGAAAAAATAGATCACAGTACATGGCGTGTACATCTTAATGAACCTACAGAAGTTAATGTTGACTACCAAGTGTATGCAAATGAGCTTGGTAAACGTGCTCGCCACATTGACGACAGCCATGCATTTATAGATGCGTCAGGCTTTTTTATGTTTAGTGACTCGTTTCGCCAAGAGCCTGTAACCGTTAATTTAGACGTGCCTAAAAAGTGGCGTTCTGTATCGGGTATGGATAATTTAAAAGGCAAAAATTCATTTAAAGCAGCCGATTACGACGTACTTGTTGATTCACCAATCGAAACGGGTATTAACCAACTACACACATTTGAAGTAGATGGCCGTGAATACGAGTTAGTTATATGGGGCGATGGTAACTACGATGTAGAGCAAATGCTTACCGATCTTAAAAAATTAGTTGCCACGGGTAATGTAATTTGGGATGGCTATCCGTATGAGCGTTATGTATTTATGGTGCATGCAACATCAGGTGCGGGTGGTGCAACAGAGCATTTAAACTCAACAATTATTCAACGTCCACGCGATAGATTTGGTAGCCGCGAAGATTACCTAGGTTTTATTAGCACCGCTGCGCATGAGTTTGTTCATACGTGGAATGTTAAAGCATACCGCCCTCAAGGTTTAGTGCCATACGATTACACTAATATGAATTACTCTAAACTGCTTTGGATTGCAGAGGGTTCAACAAGTTACTTTGAAGATCATTTATTAGTGCGCTCAGGCATTCAAACAACGGATGAATTTTTTAAAGTGATGAGTAAAACAATTAATCGTCATTTGCAAACACCGGGCCGTGAAGTGCAAAGCGCAAGCGAAACAAGCTTTGATAAATGGATTAATCAAGGTGGCGATCATGCACGTAACTACAGCACCAATATTTATTCTGAGGGCTCGTTACTTTCACTTGCTTTAGATATCGACTTACTAGAAAAAAGCCAAGGTAAAATAAGCTACCGAGACGTACACAAAGCACTTTATAACAATCATAAAATGCCCGCTGGATTTACAGATACAGATGTACTTAATATCTTAAAAGATTTAACAGGACGTGATTATTCAAGCTGGTGGCAAGAAAATGTAGAGTCGCCTGCAAGTATTAACTTTGACGACTTACTTACTAAAGTAGGTTTAAAGTTTGAGCGTCCTGAAAAAGCAAAAGCACTTGCAAGTATTGATGCTACCGCTAAAAACACGGGTGAATTACTGACGTTAAGTTATGTACGCCGTGGTGGCAGTGCGTGGAAAGCGGGTTTAACTACCGATGATAAAATTGTCGCTATAAACAAACATCACGTAGGTAAAGATTTAAAAACCAGCCTAGAAACGTTTAAGGCAGGCGACAAAGTAACCGTTGACTATCTTCGTCGCGATGCACTTGAAAGCTTAACATTAGTATTATCAGAAGATTTCGATAAGCCTAAAAAAGTAGTTGCTGATAAAGAGGCAACGCCACAGCAAAAAGCGCTTTTCAAAGCATGGATTGGCGTGGAACATCCAAATGATGTGACAAAAAAATAAATTTAGTTTTTATAGCGTTTAAATACAGTTAACAATTATTAAAAAAGAGCTTCGGCTCTTTTTTTGTTTTGTATAATGGCGTATATAATGTACATGGAAATTTAATATTAAAATTAAATTTAATTATTATTTGGTGTTTTTTATTACTAAATAAAATTACTTATGGATATAGCCTCAAAATGAAATTAGACGACGTTGCTTCAGACTTAACCAACCAATTTGTAATTAACGACTATTTGCATCAGTTATTTGATGCGGTAAATGTAATTTCTGTTCAAGGTTATGACAATGAACGTCGTGTTATTTATTGGAATGAAGGCAGTGAGCGACTTTACGGATACACAAAAGAAGAAGCCATAGGGCAAAAAATAGAAGACCTTATAATTCCAGAGCCGATGTGTGAATTTGTAATTGACGCACACAGTGATTGGGTAGAAAAAGACATAGAAATTCCAGCATCCGAAATTACCCTAAAAGGTAAAGATGGCGAAAGTGTATCTGTTTTTTCTAGCCATGTTATGTTTACAAATCAATATAATACAAAACAAATGTATTGCATTGATATTGACTTATCTGAGGTTAAAAAGGCACAAGCAGATGCATCATTTAATGAGGATATGCTAAAAACTATTTTTGAGGCAATTCCTGACTTATTTTTCTTGATGAAAAATGATGGAACTATTATTGAGTATCATGCCAGTAATGAGACCGATCTCTATACCAAGCCCAAGCAATTTATTGGTAAAAAAATGGGTGATGTACTCCCGCGCGATGTAGCCGAAAAATTTGAAACCTATATCAGCCTCGTATTAGAAAAAGAGCAGATGATGAGCTTTAAATACGAGCTAGCTTTGCCCCATGGGCTCGTTTTTTTTGAAGCAAGAATAAATAAAATAACAGAACATAACCAGTTAATGGTTATTATTCGAGATATTACAGAACAGCATAAATCAGATGAGCTAATTAGACATCAAGCGTATTACGATAGTCTAACTTTACTTCCAAATCGTTTTTTAGCACTTGATCGTTTGTCGCAATTACTTATTGAAGCACAAAGAAATAACGAAAAAGCAGCGGTACTGTTTTTGGATTTAGATGATTTTAAAAAAATAAATGATTCGTTAGGCCATGAAACAGGAGACAAACTTTTAATTGAATCAGCGCAAAGGCTGCAAGAGGCATTGCGAAAAGACGACACGGTAGGGCGCCTAGGTGGAGATGAGTTTATCGTATTACTGCGAGGTATAACTGATCACCATGCAGCGCTAAAAATTACTGAAAAACTGGTCAATAACTTTAGAGCCCCTTTTAAAATTGAGGGCCGAGAACACATACTTACAGCGAGTATTGGTGTAGCCATATACCCAGAAAATGGTACAACCGTTGCTGATTTATTACGAAATGCTGACACCGCAATGTATCAAGCAAAATCATATGGTCGTAATACTTATTCATTTTTTACTAAAAAAATGAATGTAATTATTCAGCGCCGACTAGTAATAGAAGAGCAGATGCGTGGCGCCCTTGAGCGTGATGAATTCGAGTTATTCTACCAACCCCAATTTGACGCCAAAAATAAACACATCATTGGCGCAGAAGCGTTATTACGCTGGAATAACCCTGTGCTAGGTAATGTAACTCCCGATGAGTTTATACCTATTGCCGAAAATACAGGATTAATTGTACCCATTGGCAAGTTTGTAATTAGCCAAGCATTAGATTTTTTAAACACATGGCAAAGTACCTGCAAACGCCAACAAAAATACACCATGGCTGTTAACTTATCGCCTCGTCAATTTAGGGACGTAGGGCTGCTCAGTTTTATTCAAAACTCATTGAGTGAAGCAAACGTAAATCCCGAAAATTTAGAGCTTGAAATAACTGAGGGAGTGCTGATGAGTTGCCACACTAATGTTGTTGATATACTGACTGAAATAACAGCATTAGGCATTAACTTGTCAATGGATGACTTTGGTACAGGTTATTCATCATTAAGTTATTTGAGAGAATACCCTTTTAATGTACTTAAAATAGATAGAAGTTTTATTGATGGTATTGTACTAAACAATGAAGATTGTAATCTCGTAAAGGCAATTATTGCTATGTCGCACAGCTTAGGACTGACAGTGGTAGCCGAAGGTGTAGAAACAAAAGAGCAGCATACTTTATTGAACGAATTGGGTTGTGATTTTATGCAAGGCTTCTATTTTAGTAAACCAATACCAGCAAAACAGTTTCTTGATTTTTCGATGAATTTTGATAAAAAGTAAGATTAAACACTCGATTGTAACAATTCATTGCACGGCTATTGACCTTATTGCCCCATCGCGAGTAACCTGTTATAGAAACAAATAAAAAGGATTCTATAATGCGTTTAAAACCTCTTGTAGCTACATTAGTAGCCACATTTTCTTTATCATTTGCAAGTAGTGCCATAGCCGACGAAGGCATGTGGCAACCACACCAACTTCCAGAGTTAGAATCAATTTTAAAAGCCAAAGGGCTTGAAATTGATGTTGAATCTATTTCTAAATTAACCGAATTCCCAATGAATGCGGTAATTAGCCTAGGTGGCTGTACAGCATCGTTTGTATCGCCTAAGGGTTTAGTTGTGTCAAACCATCACTGTGTTTATGGCTCGGTGCAATACAACTCAACACCTGAAAACAATATTTTAGAAAATGGCTTTTTAGCTAAAAGTCCTACAGAAGATTTACCTGCAGCGCCGGGCTCACGCGTCTATGTAACAAAAACGGTTACCAACGTAACAGATGAAGTAATTAAAGGTACTAACGAGTTAACAGCAAAAGCACGCTACGACGCAATAGTAAAAAACGAAAAAGCGCTAGTAGCCCAGTGTGAAGCCGACGAAAGCTACCGTTGTAATGTGTATTCGTTTCATGGTGGTTTAGAGTTTTACCTAATTAAGTCACTTGAAATTAAAGACGTACGTTTATCTTACGCACCAGCTATGGGCGTAGGTAAATACGGTGGCGATATAGATAACTGGATGTGGCCGCGCCACACAGGCGACTTTGGTTTTTACCGCGCTTATGTAGGCAAAGATGGAAAACCAGCTGAGTACAGCGAAGACAACGTACCTTACGTACCAGACTCTTACCTAAAAGTAAGTGCCAAAGGCGTGCAAGAAGGCGACTTTGTAATGGTTACAGGCTACCCAGGGCGTACTAACCGCTACCGCATTGCAACAGAGGTAGATAACGTATTTAACGACAGCTACCCTAAAGCACGCGTTCATAACTCAAAATACGTGTCGCTTATTGAAGAAAACTCAGAAGACGGCAGTAAAGCGCGTATTGCTTACGAAAGCACCATTGCAGGTTATAACAACTATATTAAAAACTATGGTTCGATGATCGAAAGCTTCAAAAAAGGCACTATGCTTGAGCGCAAAAAACAGTTTGAGCAAGAGTTAACACAATGGATCAATAGCGATGGTGAGCGTAAAGAGCAATACGGAAGCGTATTAGGTGAGCTATCTGAGCTAATTGCACAATCACAAGAGCACAGTGAACGCGACCGAATGTTAGGTTATGTACATCGCTCACAGATGATCAGCACAGCACGACGTTTATACCGCCTAGCTTACGAAAAACAAAAGCCAAATAGCGAACGTGAATCTGGTTATCAAGAACGTGACTTACCTCGCATTAAAGCAGGGCTTGAGCGCATGACGCGCCGTTATGATAGCAAAGTAGACAAAGCTATTTTACTGCACTTTTTAGAGCTGTATGCAGCACTTCCAAAAGAAGAGCGCTTTAGCGAGGTTGATAACGTATTTAAAGTACAAAATGGGTTTGATAAAGCAACCCAAAGCGCGTTACTTGATAGCATGTATGAACAGTCAAGACTCGATAATGCCACTGTTCGCAATTCATTATTTGAACAATCGTTTAGCCAGCTAAATCAAAGCCAAGACCCATTTGTGCATTACGCTAAAGCAATATTTAAAGTAATGAAAGCACAGGAAGATAAATCAAAAGCACTTGCAGGTAAATTACAAGCAGCTCGTCCAAAGCTAATGAGCGCAATAATTGCGTTTAACAAAGCTAAAAACAAACCTGTATACGCCGATGCCAACAGCACACTACGAGTAACCTATGGCACCGTAGGTGGCTACTCACCTCAAGATGGCTTGGTAGCAACACCTTTTACCTCGCTTGAAGGGTTACTCGCTAAAAACACCGATGTTGACCCATTTAATGCACCTAAAAAGTTACAAGAGCAAATTAAAGCCAAGCTTTACGGTGATTACACGGGCGGCATGAATACAGTACCAGTAAACTTTTTATCAAATGTAGACACTACCGGTGGTAACTCAGGTTCGCCAACACTTAACGGCAAAGCAGAGCTTGTTGGTTTACTGTTTGACGGTGTTTACGAAAGTATTATTGGTGACTGGGATTACAACCCTGAGCTTAATCGCTCAATCCACGTTGATTCACGCTACATGCTGTGGGTAATGGATAAAGTAGATAATGCACAAAACTTATTAGACGAAATGACAATCGTAAAATAAGTAATTAGTGAGATAAGAGAAGGGCGCTTACCGTAAAGGAAGCGCCTTTTTTGTTAATCATAATGGGTTACGGTTTGTATACGTCAGTAGCATAACTTAGTTTTGCTAAGCACGCTTCTCTTCATCGCGAAGTGTTAAAACTTCGAAGCCAGTTTCTGTTACTAGAACGGTATGTTCCCACTGAGCAGAAAGTTTCTTGTCTTTTGTTACGACTGTCCATCCATCTTTTTTAGTTTTTACCTTCTTGGAACCTTGGTTGATCATAGGCTCTATAGTAAAGGTCATACCTGCTTCAAGCACTAACCCTGTATGAGGTTTACCATAATGCAAAACTTGCGGCTCTTCATGCATTTCTTTACCAATACCATGACCGCAATATTCACGTACTACACTATAACCAGAAGATTCAGCGTGCTTTTGAATAGCATAGCCAATATCACCAAGCGTTGCTTTTGGCTTTACCACCTTAATACCTTCCCACATAGCATCATAAGTCGTTTTAACCAATCGTTTGGCTTCTGAGCTTGTCGCTGCAAAAGTATACATTTTACTTGAATCACTGATATAACCATTTTTCTCTAAGGTAATATCAATATTTAAAATATCTTTGTTTTTTAATTTATAAATATTATTGGGTACACCATGGCACACTACGTCATTAACAGATGAGTTCAATGAATACCGATAGCCATATTGGCCTTTACTGGCAGGACGAGCATGTAACACATTGGTAATATAGCTTTCTACTTTAGTGTCTATATCTAACGTAGTTATGCCCTCGCAAATAAAATCATCAAGCATTTTAAATACCTGAGCTAAAAGCTTTCCTGATTCTCTCATGAGCTCAATTTCTGCATCAGTCTTTATTGTTGCTTTACTCATGCAAAAGATCCTGAATAGTAAGCTTTTCTTTTATGAGTTGTTTTTTAATTATTTCATGGTAGGTAAGTGTCGGATTTAACTCAGCAAGCATGCCTATTTTAATCCAAAACTCTGCTTGTGAATTGATAGATCTGGACATGATATTACTCGATTTTCTAATTTCTTCATGCAGCCCATCTGATATTTTCACTATTCCCATTATATATACCGTATATGGTTCATGCATGTATCGTATATAATGAAAACATGGATGTCAACTTGGAGGTCTTACAATCAAAAGTGTATTTCTCTGCCACTTCACAAGAAAAATGATTAATAAGCAATGCTTTATGTTTGCATTGAATTATATAAGTAATCCTTTTAAACTGCATTGGGGCAGCTGATAAATTTAATGGGTTATGATATGAGATTGAATGTGACAAGAAGTGCGACTAGTATTTTATATAGCGCTATTTTGTATTTTCACTGTATTATTTTTGCACTAGGAATGGTTGAATCTACTTTTTCTGGGTATGAATTAATGAAGGTGATAAGCCCCACGACGGCAATAATTTCACTGTTAATTGCAGGCGTTTTAGCAACCATAAAAAAAGTAAGTCTATATACAAAGAAGTATTGCATCGCAATAGCTACAGTTGCTGCATTGTGTTTTCTATTTATTCAGTTTTCTTTTTTATTGCATATGCAGGTTAATTTCGATCTGGGAAGCCTTGATAACAACCCATTTACTTTATCATTGTACGCCATTTTTATGTTTACTTGTTTTTCAGCAATTACTATCAAAGCTTTTCATAAAAATATAAAAATAAATGAAATGAAAAAAATAAAATTAGTCGTATTTATAGTTGTATTAATCGGTTCAACTGTGTGGCATCAGTCATCTTTGAATCTAGTCAGAACCCAAGATGCTAATGCAAGAGAAAAAATACACTTATTAGAAACAATGATAAACCGCTCTTTGGCTTCACAGAAAAAAGCTCTAGCTAGAATAAAGACTAGAGTAGAAAAAGTTAGTTTTGAAGATTTTATGCGTCTAATTAATATAGACTCAAAAAATTACATTAGTGATTATAATATAATCAAAGGTGTTTTAGTTCTTGATAATGAATTAAATTATATTTCAGGCGATAATTTTTCTAGCAGTTTTTACTTAAATGGAATGCTAGAAAAACCTACAATAAAATTATGGCTTAAAAGAGATATAGAGGAAGTCCAATTTGCAGCTAACTCATTAACTCTAGACTCCGATATACCAATTTTAATGTTTTTAGCCCCTGTTAAACTTGCGAACCAAAGTCGTTTTTATATATTAAATTTACTAGATATGAACTTATTATTAGAGAAAAGTTATTTAAAATATCTTAGTCGGTATGATACATATTTAGAGTTAACTCCAAATGTATACTTTTCAGTAGACTATAAAAATAAAACTCAGTCTGATTTAAACAAGCTAACTAGCCGTTATAACCATTTTATCACTGAAAAAATAAATGTGATGGGTTTAGTTGAACATAATGTCTATACCTTTATCAATGACTATGAAGCAATACACATTGATACCATAATTGATCAATTAATATTATGGTTTACGTTTCTATTTATATTTATTTTTGTACTGGTAGCTGATTCATCAAGAGCCTTAGAGTTTAGTACAAAGCATGATGAATTAACTGGTTTACTGAGATTGAAAGCTTTGGAAGAAGAGTTTCTGCAGCTTAGCTCGGTTAGAGGATATAGTAATTTTGCAACTGTAATAGTTAAACTAGATTTTTATGAAGAGATACATAACTCTTTAGGTTATGAAATCAGTGATAAAATTCTGAAAAAAGCTTCTGAAAGAATAAGTATAAATGTTGACAACCGAGTATTAATTTCTAAGGGAATTAACGATAGCTTTGTTTTATATTTTACAGATACTACACCAGCTATCCTTGAGCAAAAAATTGAGGCTCTAATACTCGATTTATCTAAAGCGTACTGTATAGACACATTTGACTTCAATCTTACTGCAAGTGCTGGAGTGGTATTTTATCAAACCCCCGAATTATTTAATTTTAAGCTTAACCTTCAGCAAGCAAATATAGCCCTTGAAAAATCTACAGAGCTTGGAGGGAATCAAATACACTTTTATCAACAAATAATGGATGATAAACACAGCGAAAAAATTATTATCCGAAATAATTTACACACGGCTCTAAAGAACAACGAATTAGAAGTGTTCTACCAACCTATACATAACTTGAATGGGAACCAAATTGTAGGTGTTGAAGCGCTAGTTAGGTGGTGTTGTAACGGTGAATGGATCTCTCCGGCAAAATTTATCCCTGTAGCAGAAACTACGGGTCAAATAGTTCAAGTAGGTAAACAAGTTTTAAATCAAGTCCTTCACGATATAAAAAAACATTCGCAACTTCAAAATATAGCCGTAGCAGTTAATTTTTCAACCAAGCAGATTATTAAAGACAATTTTTCTATCGACTTACTCCATTTACTTACTCAAAATAACATCACATATAAAAATTTCACTGTTGAAGTCACTGAGTCCTCCTTTCAAGAAAAGACATCTATAGAGAAAACATTACTTGAATTAATTAATTCAGGTTTGAATGTTGCTATAGACGATTTTGGGACTGGTTTTTCAAGTTTGTCATATCTTGCTAATCAGCCCGCGAACATTATTAAAATTGATCGAGAGTTTACTCTTGGAGCGGATAAAGATACGAAAGAACGAAAGCTTTTAGATACCATTATCAAAGTTTGTTATGACTTAGGCAAAAAAGTGGTAGTAGAGGGGGTAGAAGATGAAAAGCTAATTACACACTTATCTAGATATAAAGGTATTAGGATTCAAGGATACTTTTTCTCAAAGCCGCTTCCTGTTGACCAACTTATTGAATATATTCGAGCCATACAATACAAATAATATTAGTAATTTATGTTGTCCTCTAAAGTTTCTAATACATATTTCGATTAAGCTTGTTTTATTTAGTGCTTAATACTAATTCATTAAATATAACCTTAAAATAACTTACTACCTAATGGAAGAACACAGCCATATAAAGTTTTTTTATATGGTTTTTCTAAAAAGTTCAAAAGAACATAATCCTTGAACTCATAGCTATTAACCGCCTTAACTTAAATCAAATCACCTAACAGCCTTTAATATATTTCATGTGCATTTTATAACCAAGAAGTGCTAGCTTAGTGGTAAATTAATTGAAGGAAATAATTATGAAATTAGAGTCATTAGCACTGCACCACGGTTACGAATCTGAGCCTACGACCAAATCGGCAGCCGTGCCTATTTATCACACTTCTTCTTATACATTTGACAACACGCAGCATGGCGCTGATTTATTCGATTTAAAAGTACCTGGAAATATTTACACCCGCATAATGAACCCAACCAATGCCGTACTTGAACAACGTATTGCCGCGATGGAAGGGGGCATTGGTGGGCTGGCCGTTGCCTCTGGGATGGCTGCTATTACGTATGCTATTCAATGTTTGTGTGAAGTCGGTACTAACATTGTCAGCACCAGCCAAGTATATGGTGGGACGTATAACTTATTTGCTCATACACTACCTAGGCAAGGTATTGAAGCACGCATGATTAAAGCTGATGACTTTAGCGCATTCGAGGATGCCATTGACGACAGCACCCGTGCTGTTTTTTGTGAATCTATTGGTAACCCGGCAGGTAATATTGTTGATATTGAGCGTTTAGCACGTATTGCACACAGCAAAGGTGTGCCGCTTATAGTTGATAATACCGTGGCTACGCCGTATTTATGCCGTCCATTTGAGCTGGGCGCCGATATAGTGGTTCACTCACTGACAAAGTATATAAACGGGCACGGTACTGCTATTGGCGGCATGATTGTCGACTCAGGTAAATTTGATTGGAAAGCGAATGCTACACGTTTTGCAATGATGAACGAGCCCGATCCGTCGTACCACAATGTGGTTTATACCGAAGCTTTTGCTGAAGCTGCATTTATCGGTCGCTGCAGAGTAGTGCCACTTAGAAATACCGGCGCAGCGCTTGCCCCTAAAAACGCATCTGACATTTTAATCGGCCTTGAAACCTTAGGCTTAAGAATGGATCGCCACTGCGAGAATGCACAGCAGCTAGCTGAGTATTTAGAAAATCATCCAAAAGTGCTTTGTGAATCGCCCCGAGTTCATCGGAGACCAGTTTGTTTAAGTCAGGCCACTTTACCTGACTCGTTTAAATTATCATAGTAGTCTGTTTCATATTGAGCTGGTGAAATATACCCAATTGAAGATAATAAGCGTTGATTATTAAACCAATTGACCCACTCTAACGTTGCGTATTCAACAGCATCAACATTCTTCCACGGGCCATTTCTGCGAATAATCTCTGTTTTAAATAATCCATTTATTGTTTCAGCCAATGCATTGTCATAAGAGTCACCCACACTGCCTACAGACGCTTGAATTCCAGCTTCAGCAAGTCGCTCAGTGTATCGTATAGACAAATATTGGCTGCCTCTGTCGCTGTGGTGAATTAACCCTTCGGGGTTGCCACGATGCCAAATAGCTTGCTCTAACGCATCAAGAATAAGCTCTGTGTGCATTGTCGTTGATACACGCCAACCTACAATGTATCGTGAAAAAA
>NZ_AUTL01000245.1:0-11083 GCF_000498015.1 Pseudoalteromonas sp. TAE79 | reverse complement strand
GGCGGTAGACACTAACGTTATAATATTTGAACGCATTAAAGAAGAACGTCGCCAAGGCCGTGCACCATATCAAGCTATTCAAGAGGGTTATAAACAAGCCGCAAATACAATATTTGACGCCAATATAACCACCATGATCACCGCACTTATTTTATACGGCATAGGCTACGGGCCCGTTAAAGGTTTTGCCATTACACTCGCACTGGGGCTTTTAACGTCTGTATTTACAGGTGTGTACGTATCAAAAATATTAAGCCAAACGTTGTATTTAAAAATGGGTAAAAATGCAGGAGTAAAAGTACATGCTTAACACTTTTTTGAAAGACGAGGCGGGCACACGTTTACGCTTTATGGGCATGCTTTTAAGCACCATGTTAGTGCTGCTATCCGTAGTTACGCTTGCGCAAAAAGGTTTAAATTTTGGCCTAGACTTTACTGGTGGCTATTTAACAGAGTTTACAACCAGCCAAAGCGTTGAACTAAAAGAGCTTCAATCGTTTATTGCTAAAAATCACAATGGTGAGTTTGAGCTAACCGCGCAAGGTAATAGCCATTTTCAATTAAGAGAAGCGCCAAGTGCATCAAAAACAGCTAATAACCTTGATTGGCAAAGCGCCGTTACACAAAATGATGATATAAACGCACAGGTTTTATCGTCGGCCTATATTGGCTCACAAGTGGGCGATGAGTTATTTGATCAAGGCTGCTTAGCCATGTTTGCTGCAATGGTTGCAGTAATGATTTACCTAGCAGTGCGCTTTGAATGGCGATTAGCACTCGGCTCTGTAGTAGCGCTAGTGCACGATTTAATACTCGTACTTGGGTTATTTTCACTATTACAAATTGAATTTAACCTAACCGTACTGGCAAGTTTACTGGCTATTATTGGTTACTCACTTAACGACTCAATAATAGTAGGGGATAGAGTGCGTGAGCTTTTACGTGTTCAATCAAACAATGTACTTAGCCCAGCGACTATTATTAATAATGCGATTAAAAGTACGCTAACACGTACCTTAATAACGTCGGGTACCACACTTGCAACGGTTGCCAGCGTTTGGTTACTTGCAGGCGCACCACTGCAAGGCTTTGCTATTGCATTATTTATCGGCATTGTAGTGGGTACGTTCTCATCTATTTGTATAGCGGCAACCTTGCCAGAGCTATTGGGATTAAGCGCTAAAAATTACGAAGTAAAAGTAGATGCCCACACGCAAACATTATTAGATATGCCATAAGGTTTTTAATAAAGCACAAGCAAAGAGCTGCACCAACCAACAGCTCTTTGCTTGTTTAATGCTAATTTAAGCCCCGCTAGTATTCCCACCAAACTTGCGGGGGTTTAAAACAATGGTTTTAAGCCTAGCAAAAATGTTAAACTAACTGCCTTATTTTTACTGCCAGTATTGTATTAATCCCCATGAATAAAACCCACGTTATCGAACACCTTCGTTTTGCGCTAGAAGCGCAGCTTACAACAGCAAAAGTAGCGGCAAAAACTGCGCACGACACCGCCACACATGAAGAAAACATAGCCGAAAATAAATACGATACGCTAGGGCTCGAAGCCGCTTATTTAGCTCAAGGCCAAGCCCAGCGCGTAAACGATTGCTATAAAAGTATAGAATTGTTCGAACCTGCCTTTAACGAAAAGCCAACCGACAAAATAGCTATCGGTTCGCTGGTATGTTTAGAAGATGATAACGCAGCCCAAAAATGGTTTTATTTAGGCCCAGCCGCTGGTGGATTAACGGTAAACGTTAAACAGCACGCAATTGCTGTAGTAACACCCGGCGCTCCTATGGGTAAGCAGTTATTAAATAAACAGATTGATGATGAAATTACGCTAACAACTGCAGGTAAAGCCCAAGAATACGTGGTGGTAGAGATTTTATAAAGCTTTGGTTTGTGAGTGAACCGTTTGCTGGTAGAGCCATATCGACACAATAAACGCTTATTTTTATTCATAAATTAATTGTCGTATGGTATGGCTTCGCCATTTATCCAACCTACAGCTATGCTTTTATAGCGTAACGTGGTGTGCACTTCAATTTGTACAAAGGCATGTAATGAGAAGTACCTAATAGTTTAAAAATGAGCAGGGTTGATGTTAGGTGTTCCCTTTTTAATTGATTTTAGTGCTTTACAGCCTCGTTTGTTGTATTTCCCAAGTTGGCTACTCGGTGCTACTATAGTGATACATTTGTTTGGGGATTATTATGAGAGTAGAACTAGTAACAACATTGAAGCGTCAAGCAACGAAGATATTATCTGAACTTCATTCCTCTAAAGAACCTGTGTTGATAACTGAACATGGGCAACCATCGGCATACTTAGTAGATGTCGATGATTATGAATTTATGCAAAAGCGTATGCAAATTCTTGAGTCACTTGCAAAAGGAGAGCAGGCAATAAGTCATGGTGAAACCATGTCGAATGTTGAAGCTAAAGATAAAATGAAAAAATGGCTGAAATAATTTGGACTAATCCAGCTTTGGATGATCTTAACGATATTGCTGAATATATCGCATTAAGCAATTTGCAGTCAGCGAAAAAATTGGTTGCCAAAATATTTGAAAAAGTTGAACGTCTCGAACCCTTTCCTGAATCAGGTAAAAAACCAATTGAGTTAGCTAACCTAAATTATCTTGAACTGGTCGTGAATCCTTGTCGTATATTTTACAAAAAAGATAACAATAAAGTATATATTTTGCACGTAATGAGGCAAGAGCGAGACTTACGAAAATTTTTGTTGCTAACGTAATATACAGCTAACAAGTAGGTAATCCCTGAGTGAAATTAGTATGACCCTCATACTAATTATTGTAAGAAGCAATTATTAAAAAGCCATCCAAACATCTCATCTAACATCCTATATTTTAAATATCCAATTTTAGGTAGCTTTTTTCACAAACTTCGCTGTTACCATCATTTCGCCAATGCCTTCCACTTTACAATCAAGTTCGTGATCTTTTTTATCAAGCACTCTTCTAACGACCGCTTTGGTGCCAATTTTAATTACTTGCGAGCTGCCTTTAATTTTTAAATCTTTGGCTACGGTCACTTTATCGCCATCATTAAGTAAAGTGCCGTTGGCATCTTTTACTAAAATTGCGTCTTCATCATTTGTAGTATTTGGGTTCCACTCATGGGCGCACTCGGGGCAAATAAGCAGTTGTTGGTCTTCGTAAACATATTCACATTGGCATTTTGGGCAAGCAGGCAGCGACATTTTTAACTCTCATAAGGTATTGTTTTGCGTATTTTAATCTGCGTTATTAGTTAATCAATATTTTTCATCTTCACGCTAAAAATATCTCGTTTGTGCGTTTTTAAAAAAGGGCATATAAAGCACATGTCGCTTAAGCAATTTAAGCGCTAACTCGTACAGTAGGTACCTGTTAAAGCACCCATCATATTAAGTGATTCGCGCAATGCCCACTTAGTACGATGGGTGTTTCTATTTATAATGCTTAGTACTTTACTAAGCATGCTTTTTATATTTTGACTTAACTAGGAAAAGTCGTGTTTAAAACCTTAATTGTGGTTGATAACAACGAGCAAACGCTTGCTCAATCGTTCGAAAATGTAATTACGTTTAATACCTACTTACGTGATTACCCAAAACATAACGAACCAAAAACACGCATTATTAATCTGTGCGACTCAAGCCAATACTTGAGCAAAGGTTACTATTGCTCGTTACTTGCTGAGGCGCGCAAACACCAAGTTTTACCCAGTGTAAAAACCATTAATGCACTTCGTAGTGGCCAAGCTCCTATGTTAAATGTGGGCCAAATAGATGGCACACTTTATTTTGGTAATGCCCAAAACGATTTACAATCAAAAGCGGCAAAGTCGGTATTTAAACAATACCCAACGCCTATTTTATTTGTTGATGAGCAAGGCTTATTGCAACAAGGCTCGATGTCGTCTTTAAGCGAGCAGCAGTACAGCGAATTTGTAGCCAAGCTAGATAACTTTACTAAAACGCAGTGGCGTATTAGTTCTGTGCAACGTCGTTTTAGATGGGACATGGCAATACTTGTTGATCATAACGAAAAAGTACCACCGAGTGACAAAGACGCCATTGCACGTTTTATTAAAGCAGCGGCTAAACACGGTATTTATGCACAAGCATTAAGCTTTGACGAAATTGATAACATTGCCCAGTTTGATGCGTTATTTATTCGCCAAACTACAGCGATTGACCACCCAACGTATCGCCTTGCAAGCAAAGCGCAAAGCCTGGGTTTAGTGGTTATTGACGATGCTGAGTCTATTTTACGTTGTTGTAATAAAGTGTATTTACACGATGCATTTAATTATCAAAAAGTGCCAAGTTTAAAAACGGTTGTAGTGGCTGATCAAGCAAATGAAACGCTTGAGCAATTAGAAGAAGCGTTTACGTATCCGCTTGTTTTAAAAATGCCTGAAGGGTCGTTCTCAAAAGGTGTGTTTAAAGTATCAAACCGTGATGAGCTTGCCGCTAAGCTTACAGAGCTGTTTGAATATAGCGCATTAGTGCTTGCACAAGAGTACATGTATACCGAATACGATTGGCGAGTGGGTGTGTTAAATGGCCGTGCAATTTATGCATGCCGCTATTTAATGGCGCGTAACCATTGGCAAATTTATAACCACGACGCGAAACGTTTTTTCTCAGGTGGCTTTGAAACATTACCAACCTTTGAGTTACCAAAAGCGGTGTTAGATGCAGCATTAAAAGCGTGTAAAACGGTAGGTAGGGGTTTATATGGCGTAGATGTTAAAGAGCATCAAGGCAAAGCATATGTACTTGAAGTAAACGACAACCCAAGTATTGATCACAAAGTAGAAGACGGCTATTTAGGCGACGAGCTATACATGATCATTATGGATGAGTTTAAACAACGCTTAGAAGCACGAGGCCGTGGGTAATAACATGAGCAACCTTGTTATTCGAAAGGCGCTTAGCAGTGATTTAAATGCACTGATTGACGTTGAAAATGCTTGCTTTAATAACGATAAATTAAGTCCGCGTAGTCTAAAACGCTGGCTTAGTGCAAAACACGGTATTTTACTCGTTGCCCAAAATGGCGAGCAAGTATGTGGATATGGATTAGTGTGGTGCCATAAAGGGACGCGTTTAGCGCGTTTATATTCGCTTGCTGTAAAACCCACAATGCAAGGTAAGGGCGTTGCAAAGGCATTGCTTACTAGCCTTGAAAAAGAAACGTATGAGCGAGGGCGTATTTACCTTCGTTTAGAAGTGGCTGTAAATAACGAAGGTGCGATAGGGCTTTATAAAAGCTTAGGTTACAGAGTGTTTGGTCAATATAGCGATTATTACGATGACCACAGTGACGCACTACGAATGCAAAAAAACATTCGACAAACGAGTGAGTTAAAAGTGGCGCGTTTAACGCCGTGGTATCAGCAAACTACCGAGTTTACTTGTGGGCCTGCTGCGCTATTAATGGCAATGGGTGCACTTGAGCCAACAACTGAGCTTACTCAATCACATGAGCTGGCACTTTGGCGTGAAGGTACCACCATTTTTATGACCTCGGGTCACGGTGGTTGCCACCCGTTTGGTTTGGCAATTGCCGCTAACAAGCGGGGTTTTAAAAGCGAGGTAATGGTTAATACCACAGAGCCTTTGTTTTTAGATGGTGTACGTAACGAGAACAAAAAAGTGGTGTTAGCTACCGTACACCAGCAATTTGTAGATGGTATAGCGCAAGCAAATATACCGCGTAAGCATAAAGATGTAGAGCTTGAGCATATTGAGCAGTGGTTAAGTAAAGGCTTTAGTGTGCTGTTATTAATTAGTACATACAGTTTTGATGGTAAAAAATCGCCACACTGGGTGTGTGTTACGCACCTTGATGAGCACTGCGTGTATGTTCACGATCCGTTTTGTGAGCCAGGTAACGATAAACAGCTCGCAATCGATTGCCAATATGTACCTATTGCGCGAAGTGATTTTAGTAAAATGTCAGCGTTTGGTAGCCAACGTTTAAGAACGGCGGTGGCTATAGCTAATAAAATATAAGGTTAACAGTGACTTTTTTAGATTTAATTGATGTAGCCCCGTATTCATGGGCAGCTATTGGTACTGCGGCTTTTTGCGGTGCCATTATTGGAATAGAGCGCCAATTGCGTGGCAAACCTGTAGGAATTCGTACATCAGCCCTAATAACGCTGGGCACGTATTTGTTTTTATCCACTGCGTTTAATTTACAAGGCGATGTAATTGACCACTCTCGCGTAGTGGGACAAATAATTACTGGTATTGGCTTTTTGGGCGCAGGCGTAATGCTAGCTAAAGACGGCGCTGTGGTAGGAGTAACATCGGCAGCAACTATTTGGGTGCTGGCATCTATTGGCGTAATGATAGCCACCGAAAACTTGGGCGCAGCTATTAAGCTTTCTGTGCTGGTGGTCGGTATTTTATACGGTGTTGATGTGCTTGAAGCTAAGTTTAAAAGCTTAAGTAAAGGTGTGCACACTAAAGTTAAAATTTATTCAAAGCGCTATTATCGCAAGAGCGAAAATGAAACAGAGCGCCACTTATAAAGTGGCGTTTTTATAATTAAGTTTATAACTAACTTAATACTAATTTTTGATGCACTAAAGCATCGCAAAGTGCTTGTGGGCGGCCTAAATAATAGCCCTGAACCTTATCGACATTTAGTTTGCGGAGGGTGTTTATTTCTTCTAGTGTTTCTATGCCTTCGGCAATAATATTACAACCAATGTCTTTAGCAAATCCGCATAATGCTTTAGCTAATAAATATTTTCGACGGTCGCTATTAATGTTTCGGGTAAGGCTAATATCAAGCTTAATAATATCTGCTTGTAGCTCCAAAATATGCTGAAAAGAAGAATACCCTGCACCAACATCGTCTATAGCTAGGCGTATGCCTTTTTTACGCAGTGGCGCGAGTGCCGTTAACATTTCATTGTAGTTGGCAATAGGAGAGTGTTCGGTTACCTCCAATACTATATTGCTGCAATCAGAAATAGCAGCTAATGCATTGGCAACGGCACCACTTAGTATATGCTCTGGAGAGGTGTTAATTGACACATACACCTCTTTATTGAAATGACTCATATTGCCTAAAACATTGTTTATTGCCAACATTTCTAGGGCTTCACCTAAACCAAACTGTGCTGCTTCATCAAACCAAATGTTAGGTGTTCTATAGGGCTCAACAAAAAAGCGAGACAAGGATTCGTAACCCGAAACTTTATTTGTGTTTAAGCTATATATAGGCTGGTAGTAAATTTCAATATTGTTTGTGTTTATAATATTAAGTACGTTAGATTTAATAAGTTGTTTTGCTTCATTGTCTTGTATTTGTGTATCAATAAGCTGTGAAGCCAGATCTGAAATTAAATTTAAAAACGCCAGATCACGCTTGTTTAATGTGTCGTCTTTTTGCTCGTTATAGCAGCAAAATGTGCCATAAATATCGCCGTTAGATAAGGTAATTGGCACCCCAATATAAGCGCCAATATTAAGCTTTTTAGTAACCGGCATATTGCGGGTTATACTATTTTTACTGATGTCAGGTATTATATTATCTAGTTCATTATTGGCTAATTTATTACAGTAGGTTTCGTTTATGGGATCAAAATTACCTACTTTTACAATCTCGTTAGGGCGTTTGGTATCAACTAATTTAAATATACGTTTAGAGTCTTTAAACTCAGAAATAAAAGCAACGTCCATATCAAGGTGTTTACGAATAAGTGCTAGCAAGCGAGTTAGTCTAGTATTGAGATCAGTCTCTGCTTCAATATCTAATAGTAAATTTTCACTAAAATTTACATGCATATTTCCAACTTCCTGTGTTTTAGTTAATGGTTTATATTAATACAGTAGCTTGGCTTGTTTTTAAAGTATTAACCAAACAATTTTTTTCTCACTACTTTACGATACTCACTGGGTGTTTGGTTCAATATTTTTCTAAATATTCGCGTTAAATGACCTTGATCATTATAGCCTACTTCTAACGCTACTTCCTGAATTGATAAATTTGACGAAGCGAGCAACTCTTTAGCACCTTCTACTCGTAACTGTTGCCAATACTCAATAGGGCTTTGGTTGGTAGCTGCTTTAAAGCGCCGCGTAAAAGAGCGATAGCTTAAATTAAACTGTGCGGCTACATCCTGTAAATTAAGCTCTGTTGCTAAGTTAGTTTTTAACCAAAATTGAATTTGGGCAATTAATTCATCGGGATGGCGATCAACCGCACCTTCAAGATAGCGCTGATCTTCGTAGGGTTTGCGTATTTCGTGGGAAAAATTGCGCTCAACATGCTGCGCTGCAGCTTTGCCATAATACTGGCTAATAATATGCACTATTACATCGGCTAGGGCGTTTAGGCTGGCTACGGTATAGAGTCGCTCGGATTGAGTAATAAAAAAGTCAGGCTTTAACAGTACTTTGGAGTAGTCGTGACTAAATTGTTTAGCGTAATGCCAATGGGTGGTTGCTGGGTGCCCGTCAAGTAACCCGGCCTCTGCTAGTAAACAGTTGCCAGTGCCTACACCTATAATATGGCTGNCTGCCATTTGTAAAACTTTGCCCCAGCCAAGTAACTATATTTTGATTAGTGCGTACAACTGGGCGCGGGTTTCGCCAAATACCGGGCACTATTACTAAATCGCAATTTGGGGTATTGCTGGTGGCGCAATCGGGAAGGATTGCCAAGCCGGTACGATTGCTTATTGGTTCAAGGTTTTTAGCAACTAAATGAATAGCGAGTGGCCTAAAGTTTTGTTTATTAATATGGCCTTTTGCAAAGGCTTCGCCCGCTCTCAGCATCTCTATAGGGAGGGTTAAACTCGTTATTAATAAGTGTTGGTAAACAGCAATAGCTATATTTAATGGGGGGTTACTCTGTTTATCAGTCATATAGATGCTCCGACCAGTTAGGGTTGGCCTTTTATGCTTAATATTTGGCTATTAAAGCACAAAGTGTGGTGCGCAATCCATTTAAACTAGTGTCATATTCTTATAACACGTTTTTTAAAGGTAAATTATGACCGCATTACCCGTAATTGTAGGCATGGGAGGCATTAATGCCGCTGGCCGTACTTCTTTTCACCAAGGTTACCGCCGTATTGTGTTAGACAGTTTAAGTGCACAAGATCGTCAAGAAACGTTTTTAGGCCTCGCCACCTTGATGAATTTAGTTAGTGTTGTTGATAATCAACTACAAGACACTCAAGGTAACAATGTTGAGCAAAGCGACATAGAAGCACGTTTTGGTGAACAAATAATTGCCGGTACGCTTATTCGTAAAATCGAAAACGAACATTTTGATCCAGACGCTACCCCATGGCAGCAAAAAATGACGCTAAGCAACTCGGATGAGAATGCGATTGTGTTTGAAACCCGTGCTCGCGATTTACCACAACCGGTACCTGCAAGTTGGCAGGTAGAGCAACTCGAAGGTAAAAAAGTTAAAGTTACTATTGCCGCAGATATAGATGTTAAACACGCTTCAACTCGCGACAACCCGATTAAATCGGCAGGGNCAGCCGCTATCAGCCACGTGGTTTGCAAGCAACTATTTTTGCTGCTACCGATGCAATAAAATCAACCGGGCTTGATTGGCAACATATAATGAATAGCGTAGAGCCAGACAAAATTGGTACTTATTCGGCGTCTGTTATTGGCCAAATGGATGACACAGGTTTAGGTGGCTTAGTTAAAGCTCGCCAGCAAGGCGACCGCGTAAGCACTAAGCAATTAGCGCTGGGTTTAAATACTATGTCGACCGACTTTATTAATGCGTATGTAACGGGCAACGTAGGTACTACGTTTTCAACTTCGGGCGCATGTGCTACGTTTTTATATAACTTACGCGCAGCGGTTAACGATATACAAGCAGGGCGCACCCGCGTTGCTGTGGTAGCCAGTGTTGAATGTGCTATTACGCCAGAGGTTATAGAAGGCTTTGGTAACATGAGCGCACTGGCAAACGTTGAAGGTTTGCGCCGTTTAGATAACTTAAGTAATACAGATGAGCCCGACTATCGTAAAAGTAGCCGCCCGTTTGGCGAAAACTGTGGCTTTACGCTAGGTGAAGGCGCGCAAGTGGCTATTTTAATGGATGATGCTCTAGCACTAGAGTTAGGCGCTGACATTATGGGGTGTGTGCCAGATGTATTTGTAAATGCCGACGGGATTAAAAAGTCAATTACTTCACCAGGGCCGGGTAACTACATTACTATGGCAAAATCGGCGGCACTGGCAAGTAGCTTATTAGGTAAAGAAGCCCTGCAACAGCGCAGCTTTATATTAGCCCATGGTTCAAGTACGCCGTTAAACCGCGTAACCGAGTCATTAATTTATCATAAAGTGGCACAAACCTTTGCTATTGATAACTGGAAAGTAACTGCGCCAAAAGCATATGTTGGCCATACTATAGCTCCTGCAAGTGGCGACCAATTAGCGATAGCTTTAGGTGTATTTAGCCATAATATTATGCCGGGTATTACCACAATTGATAAAGTGGCTGATGATGTTTACACCGATCATCTTGATATTCGTAATAGCCATTACGAATGCGCTGATATGGATATTGCTTTTATAAATTCAAAAGGCTTTGGCGGTAATAATGCAACAGCTACCGTACTTTCACCAAAAGTAACAATGCAAATGCTCGCTAAGCGCCATGGCGATGAAGTTATGAGTAGTTACGCGCAGAAAAACATGGCAATTAAAGCCGCGCAACAAATGTATCAAGCTCAAGCTGATTTAGGCCAATATGAGCTTATTTACCGCTTTGGCGACGGACTTATTGACGACAACGACATTGTAATAGACGAGCAAAGTATTCAGTTACCGGGCTTTAAAAAAGCAATTACGTTTAGCACAACAAATTCCTATCAAGATATGTTTTAAGCACACATACTTGTTAGCAAGGCGCTTTTTAAGCTGTCTCTTATACACAAATCCCTGCTAAGAAATTAGCGGGGATTTTTTTGAACTAAATCTCAATGTCATGATCAGATCTTCAAATCTTGTTTGAGGGCACATTATGATTAACGAACATACTCATTGGGCAAAACAACAATTCGG
>NZ_AUTL01000244.1:0-4198 GCF_000498015.1 Pseudoalteromonas sp. TAE79 | reverse complement strand
CCGCCGCAACCTCCCTCGCGGATGCTTAATAAAAATGAGTGGCCAGCACAGGGATTTGAGTTTTTATCGTTCTCTCCAATGCCGAGCCCCGATAAACAACTAAAACATATTCGATTAGATCATGTCATGCAGTACCTGCTAGGAGACAAATTAACATGAGTGAGTCAAACCAAACATTTCAAGCAGGGCGTCGTATAGATACGCAAAGCATTGAGCAAAACGAACCCGTTTTAGCACCTGCAAAAATTATTCAGCACGGGCAAAGTGATTACGAAGAACTTGAAGATGAAGCACTAGAGCCAGAAATAGATCTAGAGCCTGTATATAAAAAGTCAAAGTGGCAAACACTTAAAGGTGTTTTTGCTATTAGTTTTATAGTACTGGTGCTTTTAGAGTTTGCGTACTCGTTAGTATTTGCTTTCGAGCAGTCAATTATTTTAGGCAGTGTTTATTTAACCGCGGTTGTAAGTGGCGTACTGCTAATAGGGCGCTTATTGTGGCGAGAGTACCGAATGCTGCGCAGTTTAAAGCGTAACCAGCTGCACCGAGTTGAAGCCGACAGGCTTTTAAACAGCGAGCAAGTAGGCGGTGCATTACCTTGGCTCGAAAAGCTTAATAAACACCAAGAGCTTGATAACTTTGAAACCTTTAAAAACCAAGTAGCGATGCATCACAGCGACAAAGAAATAATGACGCTGTACGCCAACAGTTTATTAATAAGCCAAGACACCAAAGCTAAAAAGCTTATAAATCGTTTTGCGACTGAATCTGCACTGCTAGTTGCCCTAAGCCCACTTGCGCTGGTGGATATGATGGCTGTGCTTTGGCGTGGTACTAAGTTAATAGAACAAATTGGTAAAATTTACGGCATTGGTTTTGGCTACGCGAGCCGTATAAAGTTATACCGCATGTTGATAAAACAAGTAATGTTTGTTGGCAGTGCAGAGCTTGTATCTGACCTTGCTGCAACTGCACTAAGTGCTGAGCTTTTAGGTAAGCTTTCGGGACGAGCTGCGCAAGGGGTCAGCGCCGGTATTTTTACAGCGCGTATTGGTTACAAAGCAATGGAGCTTAGTCGCCCATTACCACGGCTTGAAAACAAACGCAGCTTACTAAAAGGCACTGTGCAAAGCATCGCAGGTAAAATTATGAGCCGTAAAAAGGCGGAGTCAACGTAGTAAAGGTAGTGGCAATATTTGTGTACAAACGTGCGCTGCACGGTTTTTGCACAAATAGCCATCTGAGCATCCGGCATGCTTGCTGTTTGTAAGCGCATACGTTTTGATTGTTGAATCGCAAAAACATAATAATCAAAAAAATGAGCCTACAATGAGCAAGCATCATATAAACACCCAGTGTATTCACGGACCACAAAAAGCAAACGACCCGCACGGGGCACTCACTTCTCCTTTGTATCAAACCTCTACCTTTCATTTTGAAAACGCCGCACAAGGTGCTGCGCGTTTTGCAGGCGACGAACCTGGCTATATTTATACGCGCTTAGGAAACCCCACAACCACAGAGCTTGAACAAAAAGTTGCTCAACTAGAAAGTTGTGAAGCAGCAGCTGCAACCGCAACAGGTATGGGGGCTGTATCTGCCTCAGTACTGAGCTTTTTATCGCAAGGAGATCATCTTGTTGCCTCAAGTGCTTTATATGGTTGTACCTTTGCGTTTTTCTCGCATATGTTGCCGCGCTGGGGAATCGAAGTCACTTTTGTTGATATGACCAACGAGGACGAACTACGCGCTGCCATCAAACCTAATTCAAAAATGATATTTGTAGAAACGCCAATCAACCCCACTATGGCGGTTATTGATTTGGCACTTATTGGCGCAGTTGCTAAAGAGCACAACTTAATTAGTGTGGTCGACAACACCTTTTTAACGCCGCTCCTGCAATCACCAAAAAAATACGGTATCGACATTATAATGCACAGTGCGACCAAGTACTTAAATGGTCACGGAGACGTAGTCGCCGGTATTGTATGTGGATCGCTTGAGCACATAACACACATTAAAATGACCGTACTAAAAGACATTGGTGCAACCATAAGCCCGCACGATGCATGGCTAATTAATCGAGGCCTAAAAACACTCGCCATTAGAATAGAACGCCATTGTCAAAGTGCACAAACAATAGCGCAATATCTAGAAGCGCACCCACAAGTAAGTACCGTATATTACCCAGGGCTTAAATCGCACCCAGGTCATAAGTTTATTGGCAACCAAATGAAAGCCGCTGGTGGTGTTATTGCATTTGAAATAAAAGGCACGCTACAAGATGGCGCACAATTTATTGATAGTATGAAACTTTGTACACTTGCAGTAAGCCTCGGCGACGCTGAAACACTGATTCAGCATCCTGCATCTATGACTCACTCGCCTTATACGCCAGAGGAACGAGCCGCCGCTGGAATAAGTGATGGGCTGATCAGACTCTCGGTTGGGCTTGAAGATGTTAACGACATTATTAGTGATTTAGACCAAGCTTTTACTGAAATTGGTTGGGTGTAATTAATTGTATACACATAAAGGCAAGCTACAGGCCTTTATTTAAAGGTCTGTATTTTTAGATTGCCATAGGTGTAATTATAAATTTACGATAGTGGTGATCGTCCCAAATACTGATGTTAGTCTATCTATTAAACTTTTCTTCACTTTTGCATAGTATGGGGTCATTCGATATTCAATAGATTTGAGTATCACACTGACACCGATTTAGGGCTCACACCCAAGAAGGTACTTATGGCTAAAGCAAGTAAATACACATCCAAAACACCAGACGAAAATGGTGTTATACACTGGAGTGATGAAGAAAATAAAATTTGGTCTGAGCTTGTAGCGCGTCAACTTGCATGCATTGAAGGCAAAGCCTGCAACGAGTACATGCAAGGGTTAAAAAAGATTAACCTGCCGCACGATCGTATTCCGCAGTTAAGCGAACTAAACGAAGTGTTACTAGCCACTACCGGTTGGCAAGTCGCGCCAGTACCTGCGCTTATCGACTTTGATGAGTTTTTTAGATTACTGGCAAACAAGCAGTTTCCGGTAGCTACATTTATTCGTAGCCGCGAAGAATTTGACTACCTACAAGAGCCAGATATTTTTCATGAAATATTTGGCCATTGCGCCATGCTAACTAACCCTGACTTTGCCGAGTTTACGCACAAGTACGGACAATTAGGTTACGCAGCGCAGAAAAAGGACCGTGTATACCTTGCGCGTATATACTGGTTTACAGTTGAATTTGGTTTAATGCAAACCGAAGACGGCCTGCGTATTTACGGCGGCGGTATTTTATCAAGCCCAGGTGAAACTCAGTACGTATACTCAAACACGCCAGAAATTAGCCCAATGAATGTGCTTGATGTACTGCGTACGCCGTACCGTATTGATATTATGCAGCCACAGTACTACACCATAAATTCGATTCATGATCTGTTTGATATATCGCAAATGGATATTATGACTTTGGTTGAGCGAGCTAAAGAGCTTGGCTTGCACGACCCAAAATTTCCACCAAAAGAAAAATTAGCCAGTTAAACATTAATGCTAAAAAAGCTAAAAGTAAGGATTTAGAATGTCTTCATTAAGTGCACAAAAATGCGAAGCCTGTCACGTAGATGCGCCAAAAGTATCTGACGAAGAGTTAGCACAATTAATTACTAAAATCCCAGACTGGGTACCAGAAGTACGCGACGGCATTATGCAGCTTGAGCGTGTTTATAAATTTAAAAACTTTAAGCAAGCTATCGCGTTTACTAACAAAGTAGGCGACATGGCAGAAGACGAAGGCCATCACCCAGGTTTATTAACCGAGTGGGGCAAAGTAACGGTTACATGGTGGAGCCATTCAATTAAAGGCCTACACAAAAACGATTTTATTTGCGCAGCTAAAACAGACGACGTATTTAACGCGCTGTAGTTAAAAATTAATTGAGCGAACTAAAAAGGCACTTTTCAGCTGTCTCTTATACACAAATCCCTGCTAAGAAATTAGCGGGGATTTTTTTGAACTAAATCTCAATGTCATGATCAGATCTTCAAATCTTGTTTGATGGCACATTATGATTAACGAACATACTCATTGGGCAAAACAACAATTCGGTAAATCGGACTTAGGTGATCCAAGAAGAACAGCGCGTCTGGTAAAGTTAGCATCAACGCTTGCAAATGAACCAGGAAAACCACTTGT
>NZ_AUTL01000243.1:0-3497 GCF_000498015.1 Pseudoalteromonas sp. TAE79 | reverse complement strand
CCGCCACTATTGCATTGGCTAAGCTAATAAAAGAAAAACAGCCAAAGCTATATAACTTCTTTTTTGGTTTGCGTGGCAAAAAAGCCCTTGCTGAATTGGTTGATGTATTTAACATGACGCCGCTGGTGCATACCACGTCGCGCATACCTGCAACACAAGGCTGTACAAGCTGGGTTGCACCAATGAGCTTTCATCCGGTAAATAAAAACGCGGTTATTTGTTTTGATTTAACCCAAAATCCACAAGTACTCATTGATTTAAACGTAGAAGAGTTACGCAAACGCTTATACACCAAACGTGTAGATTTAGCCGAGGGTGAATTACCTGTTGGCTTAAAACTAGTGCATTTAAACAAGTGCCCTATTTTAGCCCCAGCTAAAACATTATTGCCTGAAAACGCCGCCCGCCTTGGGATTGACCGCGAGCAGTGCTTAGCTAATTTAGCTATTTTAAAAGCCAATACCGACCTTCGCGATAAAGTAACCGAAGTGTTTAACGAGCAAGGCGATTACAGCGCAACCACTAACGTTGACTACTTACTTTACGATGGGTTTACAAGCCATGCTGATAAAGCTAAATTTGCGATTATTCGTGATGCAAAACCAGATGAATTGGCTGGGTTGAAGTTAGACTTTGAAGATAAAAAGTTTAATACCTTGTTGTTTAGATACCGCGCCCGTAACTGGCCTGAAACGCTAAACCAGCAAGAGCTTGACCAATGGCGCCAGTATTGCCAAAACAAGCTAATGCACGGGGAAGATCAACCATCAATTAACGCGCAAGATTTTATGATCACCCTTGAAAACCTAGCGCATGAACATGACGACAGCGAAAAAAATCTTACAATTTTAAAGGCACTGTATAACTACGCACAAAGCATGTAATTTTGTTTGTATAACGCATTATAAACGCGACGCTTTAGCAATAAAGCGTCGCGTTTTTGTTTATAAATATCTGTACCACTTCAAACAAAGCAAAATCTATTTCACAAAGAGAAGCGAATGAGGAGTAAATGAGAAAACATAAAGACCAACAACAATCTTTTTTATCTATCGCTGCCTCTAAAAGCGCAGCGCCTCATAACCTCTTTGTGAATAAGTCACTTTTACGGTCTTTGCCCGTCACGCAAGCAAGCTTCGCGTCTACAAGTAAAACTCATATCGACACTTTGGCGGTAGACGTCAAGCTTGATCACGTGAAAAGCGTAGCTTTTAATTACTTAAATAAAAATCTATTTCACAAAGAGAAGCGAATGAGGAGTAAATGAGAAAATATAAAGACCAACAACAATCTTTTTTATCTATCACTGCCTCTAAAAGCGCAGCGTCTCATAACCTCTTTGTGAATAAGTCACTTTTACGGGCTTTGCCCGTCACGCAAGCAAGCTCCGCGTCTACAAGTAAAACTCATATCGACACTTTGGCGGTAGACGTCAAGCTTGCTCATGTGAAAAGCGCAGTTTTTAATTGCTTAAATAAAACACTATTCACAAAAGAAGCGCATGAGGAGTAAATGAGAAGACATAAAAACAATAACTTTTTAGATCTATTACTTCCTCTAAAAGCGCAGCGCCTCTAAACCTCTTTGTGAATAAGTCACTTTTACGGGCTTTGCCCGTCACGCAAGCAAGCTTCGCGTCTTGTATCTCTCATTGATAAATGATTAGCTATCATTTATCACATCGAAGTCAGTGAGCTTGCCTTCGCGTCTAGTATTTAATACTGCTCCGTAGATAAAGCCCTGACTTTCTATTCTCACAAACTGAATGGTATCCAAGCACGCTTTTATTTAAGTAGATGCTGTATGTACAAGGGGAGTAAGTAGAGATGATGTTTATCGGCATTGATATTAGTAAAGAGAAGATTGATTTATCGTGGTTGAGAGACCAACTTACAAATAAAATTAAAACAAAAGTCTTTAAAAACAAGCGCCAAGATTTTGTAACAATAGAAAAATGGCTTTTAAATACAACAAAAAGCGCTGCTAATGAGCTCGTTATCACCCTCGAACCAACGGGTGTTTATCATGAAGCACTGATGTATTTTTTATACGAGCAAGGCTTTAATATTATTTTAGCGAACCCTGGTAAAGCTAAAAAGTATGCAGACGCTTTAAACATAATTCATAAAACAGACAAATCTGATGCAACGATGCTTGCTCATTATGGCTGTGCCAAGCACGCAGTCGTTAATTATTGGCAACCTGAAGCATTAGCAATTAGAGAGCTTAAAGCCCTTATCCGTCGTTTAGATGCGCTTGAGAGTAACCGGCAACGAGAAGCGAACCGATTAGAAGCAAGTGAATTCAGCAACGTTTCTGCGCGTGTTTGCCAATCGATAAAAGTGACTATCGCGTTTTTAGACGATGAAATTAAACAACTTAAATCTGACATTGATAACCACATAGATAATGAACCTGATTTAAAAAGAAACAGGAAACTACTTGAGTCAATCCCTGGCATAGGGCCCGTATTATCGAGAGAGCTGACGTATTTGTTTGCGGCTAAAAAATTTAATAAAGCCAAAGAAGCGGCGGCTTATTGTGGATTAATCCCACGGCATAATGAATCGGGTAAATTAAAAGGGCGAACATCAATCAGTAAACTTGGCCCAGCCAGAATTCGATGTAAACTTTATATGGCAGCCGTTGTTGCTGGGCAATGGAATAAAACAATAAAACGACACAAGTTAACGTTAATAAATAATGGTAAAACACCAATGCAAGCTGTGTGTGCAAATATGCGAAAGCTAATTCATATATGTTTTGGTGTAATAAAAAACCAAGAAGCGTTTAAGCTCCAAGAAAGTTAAATACGACCTTGAAGCTTAAAATGAGAGATGGTATCTACAAATTAAACCCACAGTTAAACTTTGGCGGTAAACGTAGAGCTCGCTCACGTGAAAAGCATAGCTTTTAATTACTTAAATAAAACTCTATTCACAAAGAGAAGCGAATAAGGAGTAAATGAGCAAACATAAAACCAACAATAATCTTTTTTATCTATCACTGCCTCTAAAAGCGCAGCGCCTCATAACCTCTTTGTGAATAAATTACTTTACGGGCTTCGCGTCTACAGCGTTACTTTTTATGCAGTGCTTCAATGCGTGCTAGTAAGCTTGAGGTGTCGTATCTGCCACCACCGAGCGCTTGTACATCGGCGTAGTATTGATCGACCGTTGCAGTCATTGGTAAAGTAGCGCCATTGTTTTTAGCTTCATCGAGTGCAATGCCTAAATCTTTACGCATCCAATCTACGGCAAAACCAAATTCATATTCACCCGCCCACATTGTTTTGTAGCGGTTTTCCATTTGCCACGAACCGGCTGCACCTTTAGAAATGGTTTCTATTACTTTTTCACCATCAAGCCCAGCTTGCTTGGCAAAATGTAAGCCTTCGGCTAAACCTTGCACTACACCAGCAATACAAATTTGATTAACCATTTTACAAAGTTGTCCCGAGCCAACGCCGCCTAGTAATTGGCTAAAACGACTAAACG
>NZ_AUTL01000242.1:7234-28285 GCF_000498015.1 Pseudoalteromonas sp. TAE79 | reverse complement strand
TGCATATTCCGGAGCATCGTGAACAGTGATTCCGGCCCATCGTGAACACCCGTTCTGGTTTTAGCGTGAACGCTCATTCCGGTTTTATCGTGAACACTTTTGACTGATTTTCCGGAATCGGTGTTCACACCAAACCAGTACAATTTCAACGCATTGATTATTAATTACTTTGTTAAGCTATTTCCTTTTTGTATTACTGAGGAAGGGATATGGCGACTAAGAGGATCACAATGCGTAAAATTCGAGAAGTGTTGAGGCTACATTTTGCTGCCCAACTCAGTGTCAGAAAAATAAGTGCCAGCACTAAGATCAGTGTCGGTGGTATTCAAAAACTACTCACTAAAGCCAGAGCTTTATCGTTAAGTTGGCCACTGCCCGACGAGCTTGATGATTCTGTGCTTGCTAGTCAGTTCTATCCTCGCGCCGACACTCGGCCATCCCAGCGATTTGAAGTGCCAGATTGGCCAGCCATTCGAAAAGAATTAACGGGCAAAGGCGTCACCAAGAACTTACTCTGGGAAGAATATACTCAGCAATATCCGAATCGTTGTTACAGCTATTCTCAGTTCTGCGATCGCTACATGACCTGGCTTAAAAAGCAAAAACGTTCGATGCGACAAGTGCATAAAGCAGGAGAAAAACTCTTTGTCGATTATGCGGGTCAAACGATGCCCATTGTTTGTAATGCGACGGGTGAAGTGAAGTTCGCCCAGATATTCGTGGCGGTGATGGGCGCATCAAATTATACATTTTGTGAAGCAACCTGGAGCCAAAGTCTACCCGACTGGATCGGCAGTCACGTGCGAGCATTTGAATTTATCGGCGGTATACCTGACATGGTTATCCCCGATAATTTACGCAGTGGTGTCAGTAAAGCGTGTCGCTACGACCCTGATGTTAACCCGAGTTATCAGCAATTGGCCGCGCATTATGGCACCGTGATTGTGCCTGCTCGTCCCAGAAAACCACAAGATAAAGCCAAGGCCGAAGTGGGCGTGCAAATCATTGAACGCTGGATACTCGCCAAGTTACGACACCAAACCTTTTTCTCATTAGCTGAGCTAAACCATTGCATCAAAGCCTTACTGCTTGAGGTCAATAATAAGCCCTTTAAGCAACTGAGTGGGACACGACAATCATGGTTCGAGTCAATCGACAAACCCGCCCTCGCGCCCATGCCCAAACTAGCTTATCAATTCACGGATATTAAACACGTCAAAGTGAATATTGATTATCACGTTCAGTATGATAACCATCTTTACTCGGTACCCCATCACTTGGTGGGTGAAAAGCTTGAACTTCATGCCAAAGACAACTTGATTGAGGCTTATTTCAAGCATAAACGCATCACCAGTCACCCGAGAAAATATCATCCGGGCATGACCACCACATCCGAGCACATGCCTGTAAAGCATGAGAAGCATCATAAATGGTCACCAGGGCGTTTAATGAATTGGGCGAAAGATATTGGAGATGACGTTTTGCTCTGGGTGAAAGCACAATTGGCACAGAAACAACATGAAGAACAAGCGTATCGTGTGTGCTTAGGCTTACTCAACCTATCAAGAAGCTATCCCGCCGATCGGCTCAATAACGCCTGTGCGATAGCCAATCAATACAGTTTATATCGGTTAAAACATATCAAAGACATACTCAGTAGCAACCAAGATAAATTGCCGCGAACGCAAGAAGAGCCGTCGACGTTATTGCCACAATCCCATGAAAATATCCGTGGTCCTAAAAGCTTCCATTAAGGTAAGGAAATTCTATGTTAGAACAAACGATAACTCAGCTTCGTCAACTCAAACTCAGTGGTATGGCCAACGCCTTAGTGAGCCAAATAGAACAACCAAGTACTTATGAAGGGTTGTCCTTCGATGAGCGACTACAACTGCTAGCAGACAGTGAAGCCCAAGACCGAGAGAGCCGAAAACAACAACGCTTACTTAAAGCGGCAAAACTTAAATTAGCCGCTAACGCCAGAGACATAGATTATCATCACCCGCGAGGTCTCAATCAATCGATGATGGCATCGCTACTGCAATGTGATTGGCTGAATAAATCACAAAACTTACTCATCACAGGCCCTTGCGGTAGCGGTAAAACCTATATCACTTGTGCGCTTGCGCATACAGGATGCATGAAAGGCTACAGCGTTAAATATTACCGACTCTCAAGGTTGATGCTTGCGCTGACACAAGCCAAAGCAGATGGCACTTACAGTCGAATGTTACAGTCACTCGCTAAGATCGACTTACTCGTTTTAGATGATTGGGGGCTTGAGCCACTTAAAGCGGCACAACGAAATGACTTAATGGAGATCATGGATGATAGGCACGGCAGTTCATCAACCGCCATCATCAGTCAATTACCCACCGAAGAATGGCATCAATCCATCGGCGATAATACCTTAGCCGATGCCATTTTAGATCGACTAATGCACAATGCTCATCGGATAAAATTAAAGGGGGAGTCTATGAGAAAAATTCAATCTAAAATTGACCATCGTGAACACTTAGGTTAAAAATGTCATGAACCCAATGCGTGGAATTTAAGTGTTCACGATAAAACCGGAATCGGTGTTCACCATCACCGGAATACGCAGATGGGCTACACTTACTCATTCTAACGAGTTAAATAGCTCTCTAGCTGCGTTAAAAATAACTCATATAAGAACAACTATATTTCGTTATTTTTGTCTTGCTATAGAGTTATTTTCCTATCGCTATAATAGAGTATCAATTGATATAAAATTAAAAGCGTAAATTACAGACACAAAAAAGCCGAGATTGAATTTCAATCTCGGCTTTTTAATACATAAAACTTATCGTTTTATATATTAGTTATTTGCGTTACGTTGGCGTAATACTTCAAACAAACAAATACCCGTGGCTACCGATACGTTTAAGCTTGAAACAGTACCCGCCATTGGGATTTTAACGAGCATATCGCAATGCTCACGCGTTAAGCGTCGCATGCCCTCGCCTTCTGCGCCCATAACAATAGCCATTGGCCCTGTTAAGCTTGCATCAAATACGTGATTATCAGTTTCGCCAGCGGTTCCTACAACCCATACGCCTGCATCTTTAATTTCGCGAAGCGTACGTGCAAGGTTAGTCACTTGAATAAGCGGTACTGTTTCGGCTGCACCACAGGCCACTTTACGTGCAGTACCGTTAAGCTTAGCCGATTTATCTTTAGGTACAATCACAGCGTGAACACCTGCCGCGTCTGCACTACGTAGGCATGCGCCTAAGTTATGCGGATCGGTAATACCATCAAGCACAAGTAAAAACGGTGTGTCTTCACGAGCGATTATCGCATCAAGATCTTTTTCATTAAACGTTGGCGCTGCTTTTACGTTAGCAATAATACCTTGATGCTGCTCACCTTTTGATTTGCTATCAAGGGCTTTACGCTGCATAAACTGTACTGAAATACCAAATTTACGTGCTTCATCAATAATCGGAGTTGAGCGTTTGTCGTCACGACCTTTAAGGGCGTAAATTTCTACAAAGCGCTCTGGTTCGCTTTCTAAAATTGCTTCAACAGAATGAAAGCCAAAAATTAATTCATTACTCACGTATTGTCTGCTCCTGGGCTAGTACGTTTGCGGGCATTTTTGCCTGCTCTTTTAGGCTTTTTAACGGCCTTTTTCTTTGGTTTTTTCTTTACGGCAGAGTCTGCTGCTTTTTTATCTACAGGTTTTGTTGCAGACTTATTTGCAGGCTTCCCTTTATCTTTATTTACTGGCTTTTTTTTACCTTTTGGTTTGTCATCGCTGTGCGACTTTTTACCTGGTACTTTGCCTGCTTTTAATTGCGAACGCACACTTGCTGGCGCATGCTCAGACTTACCTGAACCTTTTTTTGGTGCACGACGACGTGAGTACCTGTCTTGTGCAACATCGCCTTTAAGCGTTAAGTTTATACGGCGATCGTCTAAACTAACCGACGCAACTTTTACTGTTACTTTATCGCCAAGGCGATAAATTTTGTGAGAGTGCTCACCTATTAGGGTGTGTTTTGCAGCATCATGCGCAAAAAACTCATCGCCTAAATTAGTAACGTGAATAAGCCCATCAATTTGTAAATCGTCTAAACGAATAAACAAACCAAAATTGGTAACCGATGAAATAACACCATCAAACTCTTCACCTACATGGTCTTGCATAAACTCACATTTAAGCCAATCAGCTACTTCGCGAGTTGCATCGTCAGCACGACGCTCTGTTGTAGAACACTGCTCACCTAGTTGATCAACTTCATCGTCGGTATAAGCGTATTCGCCAGACGTTTGCTGACCTTGTGCTTTTATTACTGCTTTAATAGCACGATGCACTACTAAATCTGGGTAACGACGTATTGGCGATGTAAAATGCGCGTAAGCAGATAACGCTAAACCAAAGTGACCAATGTTATCTGGCTGATATACAGCTTGTTTCATTGAACGCAGTAACATAGTTTGAATAAGTTCAGCTTCTGGGCGGTCACCTAGTCGCGCTAATACTTGCGTTATTTCTTTTGGTGTTGGCTCGTCGCTTAATGTACTTTCAATACCTAACTCGCCTAAAAACTTAGTAAAATTGCCTAGTTTTTCTTGATCTGGTTCGTCATGCACACGATAAAGCGCACTCGCTTCATGCTTTTCAAGAATTTTAGCCGCTGATACGTTGGCTAAAATCATACATTCTTCAATGAGTTTGTGCGCGTCGTTACGAATAACAGGCACTATTGATTCTATTTTACGCTGAGCGTTAAATACAAAACGTGTTTCTAGGGTTTCAAACTCTATGGCACCACGGTCTTGGCGTGCTGCTTTAAGTGCCATGTACATTTGCTGTAAATCAGTTAAATGTGGCACAACGGCTGAGTATTCTTCGCGTAGTTTTTCGTCGTTTTGTAAAATGGCATTTACTTTGGTGTAAGTTAAACGTGCATGCGAGTTCATTATCGCTTCGTAAAACTTATAACCCGAAAGTTTACCCGCGCTCGACACGGTCATTTCGGCAACCATACATAAGCGATCTACTTTTGGATTAAGTGAACATAATCCGTTAGAAAGCACTTTTGGTAGCATCGGAATTACTTGCTCAGGAAAATACACTGAGTTACCACGCAAAATTGCTTCTTTGTTAAGCGGCGTGTTCATTCCTACGTAATGCGATACATCGGCAATAGCAACCCATAAGCGCCAGCCACCTGATTTTTTAGGTTCACAATATACGGCGTCATCAAAGTCGCGTGCATCTTCGCCATCAATAGTTACAAGTGGTAAATCACGTAAATCTACGCGACCTTGTTTGTCAGCTTCTTCAACAAATTCACCTAGATGAGCAACTTGTGCTTCAACTTCTTCTGGCCATACATGTGGAATATCGTGATTGCGCAGTGCAACTTCAATTTCCATACCTGGGGCTAAATGCTCACCAAGTACATCTATAACTTTACCTACCGCGTTCATGTTACGGCTTGGGTTTTGCGTAATTTTAACCTGCACCATTTGGTTATGGCGGGCACCGTTTTCGTTGCCTGGTAAAATCATTATATCTTGCGTTATGCGCGGGTCTTCAGCGACTACCACTGCAACACCGTGCTCAACAAAGTAACGGCCAACAATTGGCGCGCGCTCGTTAGTAAGCACTTTTATAATACGTGCATCGCATTTTGAGCCAGAACCACGTTTAGTCCCTTTAGCTAGTACAATGTCGCCATGTAACACCATATTCATTTGGTGCTTAGCAATAAACCAATCTTTACTCTCGCCTTCAACTTCTAAAAAGCCGAAACCGTCTCTGTGGCCTATTACTTTGCCTTTGGTTAAACCGGCTTCGTCAATTAGGGCGTAGCATTTAAATTTATTGAAATACAGCTGTCCGTCACGCTCCATAGCACGAAGGCGGCGTTTAAATGCTATTTGGCGTTCGTCATCGTTTACTGCTAGTTCTTCACATAATTGCGCGTAGTTAGCAGGCTTTGAACGCTCTTGAAGGTGAGTAAGTATAAACTCACGACTAGGGACTGGGTTTTCGTACTTTTCTTGTTCTCGACTGAGATTTGGATCTTGGTTTGACATTCACTATCTTGTTAGTTGGTTATGTAGGTATTTTAACCCATATAGTTATAATGAGACAGGTAAAAGCTATTAAACTTTTAAGAAAGCACTTTTACCTTGCTGTTTACCTTGCTGTATAGTTTAAAAATCTAGCGCAATGGGGCTTAACGACCCCTTAACTGCAAAGTGTTTAGTCATCTCGTAGCAATGCTAAAATCTATACTATTTTTTTTGTAGGTTTTTCCACAGCAGTTTACTTATATTATCAATAAAGCTTGGATCTTCTTCTTTCATTGTAAGTAAAATCTGCTTATTCATTTGTATTTTATTTTGAGCGTAAATCCAACGATTTTTATTAAATTGCTGGGCAAACTCAAGTACACCCGCTTGTAGTTCGTCGTTATTTGCAAACACAGCTTCAACTACTTTGTTCTCTAGCAACTGCTCTGCACCAACCCGCTCTCCTGACATAGCTAGACGATTAAAGAAAGTTTGCGAAATTGCCTTATTAATTATAGGAAACATCGACGGAACAAATGGCACCATTACATCCACTTCAGGAAAACAAAAAAAGCCTTTGTCTGATTTCATAAATCTAAAGTCGCACGCACACGCAAGTACAGAACCATTACCATAGGTATGCCCGTTTAACGCAGCAATAATAGGCATAGGAAAAGTAACTATACGTTTAAATAAGTCACTTATTTGAATCATAAAGTCAGAAATTGCTGCAGGTAAAATACTTGGATTAGACATCCATTGAAGGTCGATACCCAATGACCAGTTTTTATCACTTGAAGACGTTAAAATAACTGACTTAATATTTTGTTCAGCTTCAATGTGGTCTAGGTGTAAATTAAACTCAGCCAAAAACGCTGGGTTGTGGCGGTTTTCAGCAGTATTCATGGTGAGTATAGCGATATTATTTTTAGTTGTTAGTTCTATTAAATTTGCCATTAAAACCTCTTTTAGCGCTTTTTAAGCCAATTTTAAGCGCTGTTCGTTACTTTTACATATCATAGTAATACTTTGCTTATAATTTATAAACCCACTAATTAAAGCCACCCTTTTTGTTTAGCTATACGCGCAGCATCTATGCGGTTAGTGGCGTTTAATTTTGCAATGGCGTCCGATAGGTAGTTACGCGTAGTCCCTTCGCTAATAAATAGCTGCTTGGCTATGTCGCTTGTTTTAAGGCCATCGCTTGCAAGTTTAAGGGCTTTTCGTTCTTTGTCGGTAAGTGGATCTGCGTCGTCTAATGCATTAATAGCAAGCTCTGGGTCAATTACCTTTTGTCCCTGCATTACTTTTTTAAGCGCATTTATCAACTCTTCACTTGGTGCTTCTTTTAAAATAAAACCTTTTACGCCAGTCGTAAGCGCTCGCCTAATATAACCCGCACGAGAAAATGTAGTCATAATAACCATTTTTATAGCAGGAAATTTAGCGGCTATTTTTTCGCTAAGCTCTATACCATTCATGGTTGGCATTTCTATATCGGTTAAAATTATATCGGGATGCAAATCACTATCAAGCGCCTCAATTGCATTAAGTGCATCTTGCCCGTTACTTGCTTGACCAATAATCTCAATATTAAAATCAAGCCCTAACAATGCTGCTACTGCGTCGCGTACAAGCGCCTGATCTTCCACTAAATATACTCTGATCATTATAAATTCTTAGCTGTAATTGGCAGCACTACTTTAAAGTAAAATTATCGCCACAGGCAAATACTGCACTGCCATTTAGTTGCTCTGCTCGCTCTTTAATACCATTTAGGCCATTGCCCGAATTCAATGTACTGCACGGACCATGGTCAATTACGGTTATAAGTAACTGCTGCGCTGTTTGTTCTATATTTATTTCGCAATTTTTTGTATTGCTATGGCGTAATAAGTTAGTAACTGCCTCTTTAATTACAAGGCCTGCTATACCCCCTACTTTAGCGGGCAGAGCATTTAAAACCACATTAAATGAAACGTTAAATCCTTGCTCTATTAACCTTTGCTTTAACTGTGCTACTTGGCTGACAAGATTAAGCTGTTTTAAATCACTTACGGCGCTTCTTACATCGCTAAGTAACTGCCTTGCCAAATCGGCCACTTGTGCAATTTCGCTATTTGCTTGAGCGTAGCGCTCTCCTTGGTTTAATTTATTAGCAAGCTCAGCCTTTAGAGCAATAGATGAAAGTGAATGGCCTAAAATATCATGTAAGTCGCGAGCTATTCGTTCTCGCTCTGCAATAGCTGCTAATTGCTCTAGTTGGTTAGCGCTTTCTTGTTCGCGCTTTTTGTATAAGCTTTCTCTTTTTGCTGCAATACCGTAACTAAATAATGTGGCGCATAGAATCAAAGCAACGCCTAAAAAGTATTGAACCTTACCTATATCACCAATATATGTGCTTAATAAAACCGTGAATATAATTGCGATCGCAGCATAAATTCTTTGACGGGAGCTGTAAGAGTAGCCTGCTATATAGGCTACGAAACCAAATAAAGTAGGCGTACCTGTGGTGTAAAAAGTAGCGCAAAAACAAATTAAGAGCATGGCTAAAAATAACTTAGTCACCCCTGCACTTTTACAGTTTATTGCTTTTATATACAAAAGAATAAAAGCAACATAGAAGGCTAAAGACATAACAATTTGGTTAACGGTAAAGCTCGCAAAATTAATTATTAGCGGGAGTAAATAAAAGCCGGTAAAAATTAAATGTCCATATTTCCAAAAACCTTTATCGCTTTGTTGAGAAAAGCTGCTTAACGAGCTCATACTAATACCTCAGGCATATTATTTTTACTTATAGCACTATTTTTATTAATAAATATAAATAACATAAAAATGCATACCAGCATAAAGCAATCTGCGTACGTAACCGTAAAACTTAACGCCTCTAGCACTTCATTAATAGTTAAGCTGATTAAAATTAAAGAATTCATAATTATCTCCTGTTGAGTAAGGTAACTATGCCCGCGTACAAAAATAATAAGAGTGTGAAGTGTCATCAACTTTAATGACTTTTGTCATGCGGAAAAAATTCATCTTAAGAATTTTTAAGCAATGTTAATATATTCAAAAAGTACAACAAGGAAACTAAATGCAGCCTCAGCAACAAAGTTTAATTTATTTACACATAGCGGTATTACTTTTTGGCGGGACCGCTCTATTTGCCAAACTTATTGGTTTAAATGCTTTAGATATTACCGTTTACAGAACTGCAATTGCAGGAATGGCTATTTTAGCCATGCTTTATTTTCAAAAAAAACAAATTAAACTCAACAAACCTAAAGACTATCTTATTGCATTATTTTTAGGTGTTGCGGTGGGTATTCACTGGGTTACCTATTTTGCTGGTATGCAAATGGCCGGTATAACTATTGGAATGCTCGCATTTTTTAGCTATCCCGTAATGACGGTGTTTTTAGAACCCTTATTTAATAAAAGTAGGCCAAAAGCAAAAGATATAATAAGTGCGGCGGTGGTTGTTTTAGGTATTTACCTGTTAGTCCCAAGTGCAAATTTAGGCGATGATGTAACCCTAGGTGTAATAACAGGTGTTATATCGGCATTGTTTTTTTCAATCAGAAACATTACTCATAAGCGCTACTTTAGCCAATATGGCGGGCCGCAAACGATGTTTTATCAAACCTTAGTGGCAAGCATTATGTTGTGTGCATTTATAGAAGTACCAGTGTATGAGGTTAGTAATCATGACCTGATTTTAATTGCTGTAGCGGGTGTTATATTTACAGCTACACCGCACTCGTTATTTGCAGCAAGTTTAAAGCATTTATCAGCGGCAACTGCGGGGTTAATTTCTTGCTTGCAGCCACTTTATGGCACCATACTGGCTATAGTAATTATTCATGAACGTCCTACTGTTATGACGTTAGTTGGTGGAGCACTCATAGTGAGTGCCGCTTGTTTTGAAACGTGGTCAATCACTAAAAAGGCTCGACAATGAAAGTATTTGCACACCGTGGTGCCAGTGGGGATTTTCCTGAAAACACCAAAAGCGCTATTTTAGAAGCGTTAAAAGTAGGTGTTGATGGTATTGAAGTAGATATTCAAAGTTCCTTCGATGATTACATGGTAATACACGATTCATGGCTTGATAGAACCACCAGCGGTAAAGGCAGGGTGAGTAACTTTACCGCTCATGAGCTCTCTAAGCTTGATGCTGGAAATGGTGAAAAAATTCCTACTCTTCAGCAGCTGTTTGATTGGAATAACAATAAATCTTTATTAAATATTGAGCTTAAACACACGTTTGCACTAGAAAGGTTTGTGGCTCAATTAGAACAAAACATTGAAGCTAAAAAAATATCGAAAACCAATATTTTAGTATCATCGTTTGATCATCATCAACTACAGTGGCTTAAAAACAAGCTACCATGGCTTAAAATAGGCGCCCTTACTTCTTCTATTCCAATTAACTATGCAAAGTTTGCTAGTGATTTAAACGCTTATAGCGTACATGCAGATAAAACCTTTATAAATAAGGCCTTTGCAGAGGATGCAAAAAAAAGAGGCCTAAAGATTTATGCTTATACAGTCGATAGGGAAGAAGATATAGCGCTAATGCTTGAGTATGGCATAGACGGAATTTTTACAAATTACCCAGCGCGAACCAAAGCTTACTTGTTGTCGTTACAAAAAGGCTAACTTACATTCCCCTCACTTAAATAACAATCGTAGGGCTTGAGCATAATGAGTGGTTTCATGAAAATTTATAACTATATAGAGCAAACATTCTTTTTTACGTTAACCCGTAAAATAGTCGGTAATTTAAGTTTTGTATTATTGTTCCAAGCAATTACGTTATTTTGGCTGCATCAGAGTTTAAGCGAACAACAGCAAAGTACAGGGCTATTTTGGCTGCTTACGCTTGTGATTATATCTGGTTTTATTTTTACTCTTTTTTATATGCGTTTTTTAATTGTTCGCCCTGTTACTGCTATGCGCGATACTTTGATAAAAATAAACCAACAAGATGCAAATTTAGCAGCAAAACTTCCCCACTTTTCGTATGACGAATTTAAAGATTTAAGTACACAATATAATATATTTACTGCCCATTTAAGTGAGTTGCTCAGCACAACATATAACAGTGCTCAAGCTAGTGCACACAGTAATATACAAGTCACTGAATCGATGAAAAATACTGAGCAATCAAGCGAGCAACAAATACAGTTAAGCCACAGTATTATTAATGCCAGTATGCAAATAACCCAAAGCTTACAAAACATAGTAAATAATACAGATAGCGTGCATAACGTTAATAATGAACACCTTAACTTTGTAAAACTATCTGCATCAGAGCTCGCTGCTTTAGTAAAGCAGGTTAAACTTATTACTAATATGCTAGGTAGCTTTTCAAATACAATTGCGGGACTGAAAGAGAACAGTGAAAACATTCGTAGTATTTTAAAAATGGTTGAAGAGTTTTCTGATCAAACTAATTTGTTAGCCCTTAACGCCGCAATAGAAGCAGCTAGAGCGGGTGAAGCTGGCAGAGGATTTGCCGTAGTTGCAGACGAAGTACGCACACTTTCAATAAAGGTAAGTGGCGCAACTAGGCAAATAAGCGACTTTATAAATCAGATGAATGATTTGGTAAACGAGACAAATAAAGAGTCAGAGCAATTAATGACTCACTCCAATAATGCACAAAGCTCAATTAGTGCAACCTCCGAGGGTTTTACAAAAATGCTTAGTGAGTTTGAGCACAACCAACAACAACTACAACAAATAGCCAGTGCTGTACATATGCTTGAGGGCACTCAAACTAATACTCACCAATCGGTAGAGCAAATAGTAGCTTTAGGTGAGCAAGCTAAACAGCAAATAGATACGGCATTAGCCGATAGCGAGCAATCTCAACAGTTAAGCTTACAGACCCAACAACAGTTAAAGCGCTTCGTGCGCTAAGAAGCGTTTTCGGGCTCAGAGAAATATGGTAAATTACGCAGCTATTAATTTAAGTGTGTGAAGTGTGTGAGCAACCCTACCCCAGACTATGAAAAATTAGCCCTACAAATAAAAACCTGGGGGCAAGAGCTTGGTTTTAGCGAAGTAGGTATTACTGATATTGACCTATCTAAGCACGAAGCCCAATTGCAACGCTGGCTTGATGCTGGCTACCACGGCTCGATGGATTATATGGCTGCTCACGGCATGAAACGCGCTCGCCCTGCTGAATTAGTACCAGGTACACAGCGTGTTATATCCGTAAAAATGAATTATCTCCCTCCCGATGCTGGCTTTGCAAAAACCTTAAAAAATAAAGAAAAAGCCTATATAAGTCGTTATGCACTGGGTCGTGATTACCATAAATTAATGCGTAATCGTTTAAAAAAACTTGGCCAAAAAATAGAGCAAGAAATTGGCGAATATGGCTTTAGGCCATTTGTAGATTCAGCCCCGGTACTTGAGCGTCAACTTGCAGAAAAAGCCGGTTTAGGGTGGCGTGGTAAGCATTCGTTATTGATTAATCAAGAAGCAGGATCGTGGTTTTTTTTAGGCGAGCTATTTATTGATTTACCTCTACCAATAGATGCAGAGAACACGTTTGAAGGCTGCGGAAAATGTGTTGCTTGTATTACTCTTTGCCCAACAGGTGCAATTGTAGAGCCTTACGTTGTTGATGCACGTAAATGCATATCGTACTTAACGATAGAACACCAAGGCCCCATACCCGAACAATACCGAACTTTATTAGGCAACCGTATCTATGGTTGTGATGATTGCCAGTTGGTATGCCCTTGGAATCGTTATGGACAAATAACGGATGAAAATGACTTTCATCCCCGTACTCAATTAAAAAATAAAGATTTACTTGAGCTATTTGCTTGGGATGAGCCTACATTTTTAAAAAATACCGAAGGCAGCCCTATTCGCCGTATAGGTCACGAACGTTGGTTACGTAATATAGCGGTCGGTTTAGGTAATGCAGAGTTTAGCCCGGCTATTATTCATGCTTTACAAGATAAAAGCCAAATATCCAGCGAGCTTGTTTTAGAACATATTGAATGGGCGCTTGCTCAACAAAACGATAAACAACGATTACAAACTCGTAAAACGGCTAGGTTAATCAGAATCGTAGAAAAAGGCTTACCCAGAGATGCATAATGCAGTTGGAGTAAGCCTTAAAGTAACATTATTTAATTAATTATATTTAGCTCTTTAAAAGCAATGACAGGTCTTGCTCAATTTCAGCAAAAGCTGCTTTGACTTGTTTAACAGACTCTTCTCTTGCTACTGAGTTTTGGATAGTTTCATCTACTTTTTTATAAATAAACACCTCCTGATCTTCATCCAGTCCCATTGATGGGATACGTTCTTCGAGCTCTTCTTGTAACTGTTTAAACACTTTTTCGTTGTTTTGACGGTTTTCATTCAACAAGCTAATTAAGCTATGAAACTTACTATGAACAGTACTTGCTACGGCATTAAGTTTCGCTCGTTGTGATTCAAGCATTTTCTTGGTCATGATGGCGCGTAGCTGCTGCTCGGTAACACTGACAATAAAACATACGTGGTCGCGTATACGACCATGCTTATCAGGGTCATGATCGGGCATATTTAAAATGAGTAAGCTAATCAATTCATAGTTAACTAAAATTCGGTGCGAAAACTCATGTAAGCGCCCTTTGTTTTTCAGCATTTCAAATAGCTCCACCACAATAGGTGAACACACGCCGTTTAGCGCAAAGTGGCTAATTTCATTATTTTCTCTAAATTCTACATTGCTTTGTAAATCGAAAGACTGAAGGCAATCTACAAGCGCTTTACCTAGCTCTTGAGGATCGTTAATAAAGCCTATGTTTTCAACGTAGTTAACTATTTGCCCCATTTCACTGCTATTGGCCATTGCATTAAATGCAGTTGATGTTGCATCTTCAACTTGCTTTTCTAGGCTTTGCTTTTCAACGAGTACTTGATTTAAATTTTTAAGCTTAGATTTAAGTTCGTCATGGCCAAAAGGTTTTACAATATAATCTTCTGCGCCAACAGAATAGCCTTCCATGCGTTCTTCAACAGTACCGCGAGCAGACACAAACATAACAATAATGTGTGCGGTATTTGGATTTGCTTTAAGTGCTTTACATACTTCATAGCCGTTCATTTGCGGCATACTTACGTCGAGTAATATAACCTGAGGCATATAACCTTCAACCATGTTTAAACACTCAGGACCACTTGTTGCTACTTGTAATTCAAAATCAAGCTCCTCTAAAATTTCCTCTATAATTTCTAGGTTAAAGGGTTCGTCATCAACGGCAAGTATTTTAGTTAAGGCCATAATTTATCATCCATTCAAACTCTTTAAAAAGTTACTTGGTATGCCAAAAAACAATTAATTAGTGTGTTGTATTAACTGTTCTTCAGCTAAATGCTCGTCTAAGTTTATTTCTAATGGCACTTGTATAGATATAGTTGCACCACCATTTTCGTTGTTACGTGCAGTGATCTCACCTTGGTGTAAAGATACAAACTCTCGACACAAAGCAAGACCGAGCCCTGTACCACCAGCACCGCTATTTGTTTTACTGCTTTGTACAAACTTAGTAAAAATATGCTCTAGTTCATCTTCTGGTATACCGACCCCATTATCGGTAACCTTTATGGTGGCAAGTTTATTATCTGACTCTAAATTTACCTGTATTTTACTTTTTGGTTCACTAAATTTAAGTGCATTACCCAATACGTTTCGAAGTAGCTGGTTTATTTGCTCTTCATCACATTGCGCAATTACAGGTAATAGCTGTGCGGTAAATACAATCTCAATTTCTTTTTCCATTGCCGTACCAGATACATCATCAATACTTGTTTTAATGATGTTAGCTAGATTATACGGACGAGGATTAAATGGAAACTTACCCACATCTAACTTAGATAGATCGAGTAAATTATTCAGTAATGACAGTAAACGCTCGCCACTACTCTCTATGCGAGATAGGTATTTAATGAGTTTTTCTTTTGCAAAATCTCCAGCATCTAATTTGCTTAAACCAAAACGTGAAAAACTTAAAATCGAATGCATAGGGGTTCGAAGTTCATGCGACATATTTGCTAAAAATTCTGATTTACTTAAATTTGCAGCTTCAGCCACATTTTTAGCGTGCTCGAGTTGTGAAGTACGCGCTCTTACTTGCTCTTCAAGGATATCTTTTGCTTCAAGTAGTAAATCTTCTTTTTGCTTAAGGTGGGTTACATTTTTAAATATTACGGCAAGTGCTATTTCGCCATGGTGATCTATCTCATTAAAAGATCCCACTAGCGGTATATAGCCCCCAGCTGTTTTAGATAAACGTAAGTCGCAACTAAATTGGCGATTACTATTTAATGTCGATATTTTATTTTTAATACCTAATGTTGAATCATCATCTAAAAAGCTAAATACTGATTTACCTTCTAGTTCGTTAAACGGTAAGTTAAATAGTTTTAAACAAGCATCATTAGCTTCTATCACTCTACCGCATTTCTCAAACAACATAATTGCATCGGGCGTATGTTTATAAATAACCTGAAGTAGGCTGTCTTTTTCAATTAGGGCATCAACCGTATCTTGTAGCCTTTCTACAAGCTCTGCGTTATGACGTTTTAATAACTCTGTTTGCCATAATTTATGTATTGATTGTAATAGTGAGCTATCGTTTAAAGGTTTAATAAGTACATCTTCTACGCCTTGACGAATTGCGTCGATCATTGAAACTTGATCAGGGCGTGAGGTAAATAATAAGCAACGGCAATGTGGTTGGGTTACTTTTAAATTTGAAAAAATTCCTAAACCTGTTCCGTCATCTAAAATAAAATCGCTTATCAGTATATCTATTTGCTTTTCTTTACTAATTTCTAAAGCTTCTGCGGAGGTTGTTGCAGTATGAGTCTCGATATGAGCACCGATCAAACTATTTTTCATTTTTTCGAGACGTTCAGGAACATGATCGACAAGTAAAATAGTAGGTAATTGCAAAATATGGTTAGAGCCTAATTCTAATAGGCTCTCTAAAAGAGAAGTAATTTCTTTATTAGAAAAAAATGGGTAGACCACGGTTGCGTCAGGCGCAATATGATTTAGCTCGCTAAACGCAGTTAGTTGTTCACCGCTTTGTGCTTTTGGCGCAAGCAGCATAAAGCGCTCTTGCGCTACTTCGCTTACAAGCGGTTTTATAGAATCAACAGGCACACCATGGGCAACAACAACTAAGTCGTAATCGCCTATATTGGTATACATGTCTAGCATGCTGAAATGAATTAATTCGACCTCACCCCCTATTAATTCTAAAAGCACTTTCACACGCATTGCGATGACACTGCTACTATCAATAATTAATATTTTTCGAATCATCAAGCCACACTTTAAATTAATAAACTTAATATCCCAACAGCGTAGTCTATTTTTATTTAATTGGCATAAACCCTTCGTCTTATTTTGTAAAAAAATATTACAACATTATGAAAAATAATTTATTCCAGATGTTTTCCAAAAATAGTAAGGCTATACGCCTTATCATCCATTATGGCAACGCTTGGCAACTCACCCCATATTGCAAAATCAAAATGCTTAAACAATTTAACACTCGGTAAGTTATGACTAAAAATAAAGCCGAGTAATACTTTAATATTTAATTGCTTAGCTTGTGTTTGAGCAAATATCATTAGCTTTTTACCAAGCCCTTTACCTTGCGCTTTACTGGTAATGTAAATGCTCATTTCTACTGTGCCGTCGTAAGCTGGGCGCCCATAAAACGATTTATAACTTACCCAAGCAAGTACTTGGTTATTTTCGCAGTAAACGTAAATAGGCCTTTTATCGTTGTGGCTATTAAACCAGTCACGCTTTTCGTCAACGCTCACTTCTTGCGTATCTGCAGTTACCATTCGCCCTGCAATGGTTTCGTTATAAATGGCTACAATTTCACTAAGATCATCAATAGTTGCTAAACGGGTTGTCATAGGTCATTCAAAGGTTGATCAATTTGTTTCATATTAGCGTATGATTATCCAATCAAACAATTGAAAAGTTTAGGTAATGTAATGCTAAAAAAAATTATAATAGGATTAATGGCTTTATTTATTAATGCCCCACTCCACGCTGAAACATCATCAACTATAAACCAAACCTCTACCCAAGACTGTCAAGATTTTACCAATGTCGATATTCGAAAGCTGCGCTCAAAAGAATCTATTAATTTATGCCAATTTAAAAATAAGCCTTTATTAATAGTAAACACGGCAAGCAACTGCGGTTTTACACCCCAATTTAAAGGCCTTGAAGCGCTATATCAGCGATACAAAGAACAAGGTTTAGTCGTATTAGGGTTCCCTTCTGATGATTTTTTTCAAGAAGAGGATAGTGAAAAAGAAACTGCAAAAGTATGCTTTGTAAATTATGGTGTAACCTTTCCTATGTTTGCTACAAGCGAAGTTCGTGGTAGCGAAGCGAATCCAATTTTTAAATATTTGAATGAGCAAACTAGCTCTCCAAATTGGAACTTTTATAAGTACTTAGTGTCTGCTGATCGTGAGACGGTTTTACGGTTTAACAGCAAAGCAGCACCTGATTCAGAACAAATGATTGCTGCAATTGAAACTGTGCTTTCTGATAAATAAGTTTATACTGGTACAATTAGTTGAAACTAACTAGAATGATATTTTAATTCGGTTAAAAAAACACCACACTATACTCGGGAGATTTTATGACAGTAGCAAGCGCACGACATATACTTGTAGACAGTGAAGCACAATGCTTAGACTTAAAAACAAAAATTGAGCAAGGCGAAGACTTTGCTGAATTAGCCAAAGCGCATTCAAACTGCCCATCAGGTCAAGATGGCGGTGCTCTTGGTGAGTTTGGTCCTGGTATGATGGTTCCAGAGTTTGATAAAGTTGTGTTTTCAGCTCCAATTAACCAAGTACAAGGCCCTGTGCAAACTCAATTTGGTTATCATTTACTTGAAGTTACTAGCCGTTCAGAATAAATTTAACTGTATCGTAAGTAACGTTTTATAAAAGCCGCTTATGCGGCTTTTTTATGGAGTAATTATGCAATTAATTGGTTCTGTACCTTCACCTTACGTGCGCCGAATTAGAATTTGGGCACAACAAAACAACTGTAAACTAGAGCTTGTGAGTCTTGATATATTTTCTGAGCAAGATCGCCCTACTATGGCCAGTAAAAATCCAGCTCGAAAGATTCCCATTCTGGTAGATGGCGACTTAACACTTAGTGACTCTAATTCTATATTGCGCTATTTACTTGAAAAAACAGGACAACCAAAACTAACGTGGCCGCAAGAGCACTTACTTACGACTATAAATGCTTGTAACGATTCGCTAGTAGAAATGCTGCTATGTGAACGCTCTGGATTTGACACCAAAAGCGATAAACTCTTTTTTAATTTGCAAAACGAACGAATTGAACAAACATTAAGCTTTTTAAATACCCATTTAAGCGATGAAGAATTTAAAAGCTGTGAATACCTCAACATCAGTTTATACTGCCTGCTTGATTGGATTTGCTTTCGTGAATTAACTGACTTTAGTCAGTATTCAGAGCTTGTTGCTTTTCATAAGCAATATGGCAAGCGTCAAGCAGCAATAGATACTAATCCTCGTCACTAATTTAAAAAGGTAAACACATGAGCGATATCGAAATTGAATCACAACTAGTTAACTTTGTAGAAAAAGTACGTGTTAGCGAAGTAATTTGGGCACTTGGTGCAGAAGATAATGGCTTTGTAGTGTGCGATTCTAACCAATTTGACGAAACTGACGTACTACTGCTTTGGGAAAGTGAAGAAGCAGCTAAAGCGCAATGTAAAGAAGAGTGGAAAGACTACAGCCCTGTAGAAATAAATCTTGATGAATTTTTAGATGCATGGGTTGAAGATTTAAATGAAGATAACGCACTTGTTGGCATTAACTGGAATGATGACCAAGTATGTACAGAGATTGAACCTACTGGTTTAGCTCGCGCTTTAAGTGAGTAATACTTTATACGCTTTATTTTAAGAGCGAATAAAACCCGACTAGCATCTACTGCTAGTTGGGTATAAAATAAAACACATCATTATTTTCAAGGTATTACGTTGAAAACCCATCTTGGTCGCCGGCCCTTTTCAGCCATGGAACTGCACACTCTTTATAATGGATATATATACGGTGATTTTAAAGTTGCACGTGAGCAACCAAAACACTGGCATTTTTGGCTTCCTCTAATTGCATATTACAGTGGTGCATATAGCGATGAAATTGGCTATCTAACGCTTGATGATCTGTCTCTTGAAAAAGATGTCTTATGTTTTAATTTTCATACTCACGGTAAGATAAAACCTCGCTTAGTTCCAGTGCATCAGGCACTTATAGATGCCGGGTTTAATGAATACTTAGCATTCATGAAATCACAAAATCAACAACGATTAATGTTCGACTTACCCGCTAAAACTGGCAGATACAGTGAAAAAGTCCGTATTTGGTTTTCAGGTGAAGGTGAGCGAGCCGGCTATTTACAAAAGTGTGATATACCAAACGTTGATCAACTCGGTATGAAAACAGCAATAAGCAGCCTTCGTCTTAACTTTGAGCAACAAGTGCGTATACATGCTCTGCAAGCCAACTCTAAAGACGCCTTTAATTACCTCATGGGATTTAACGAATACCCACATAATGAATTTAAGGACGTGCTTTTATTAAATAACGTGATCCAAAAAATACGTATAATTAACTCACACCTGCATTGGCAGCGTTTTATAACACGCGAAAGCCACTGACAAACTTTGTTACTATTTCCCCTTAAAGTCATCGTTATAATCAATTACTCTATTAAAAAAAACTGTTAGGATATCTGACCCCCTAATAATATGAGCATAAAAAAGCCTATTTAGGGTAGTTTCTAACAACAACAATCTAGGGATCACTATGTTTCTTAAAAGCCTCTTAACAGTGAGCGTTGCTTTGGCAATGGGTGCTGCAAACGCTAACGAATTCGTTATTGAAAAACTCGCAAAACCAAGTTCTCAACAGGTATCGTTAACACTCGATCCGAGCCAAGATACATTCACAGGGATAACTGAGATTTCCCTAGAAGTACTAAAACCAACAAAATACATTGAATTAAATGGCGTAGCTTACGCTGTTAAAATGGCGCAACTGCTTGGCGACGAAAACTGTGACTTAAACAACGAAATGCTTAAAACAGGTAAAGTTAAATTTAGCTGTGATGAGCAAATCCAACCAGGTAAATACACCCTTAAAGTTGATTTTTCAGCGCCATATAATCGTCAAAGCGTTGGTTTATACAAAACGTTAGACCAAGGCACACCTTATTTATTTACTCAATTTGAAATGAGTGATGCACGCCGTGCATTTCCTGTTTTTGATGAGCCAAGTTACAAAATTCCATTTCAGTTAACGATTACTGCACCTACATCACAAAAAGTATATTCAAATACGCCAGAACTAAAAACAACGGTTGATGGCGATATGACCACACACTTTTTTGATAAAACGCCGCCAATTCCTTCATACTTAGTCGCGATGGCTGTTGGCCCATTTGAAGAATTAGATATTAAAGGCATGCCAATTCCTGGTCGTGTAATTACCCCTCAAGGTAAAATTCACTTAGCCCAATACGCAAAAGAAAACATGCCAAAAGTACTGGGCGCACTTGAAGCGTATTTTGGTATTCCTTACGTTTACAAAAAATTAGACTCAGTAGCGGTACCAGAGTTTCCATTTGGCGCAATGGAAAACTCAGGCTTAGTAACCTACCGAGAAGATATTTTATTAGTTGATTTAGCTGCAGCAACACGCAGTAAAAAACAGCGTAATGTATCAATTATTGCTCATGAACTTGCTCACCAATGGTACGGTAATTTAGTAACCATGAAATGGTGGAACGACTTATGGTTAAACGAAGCGTTTGCTAGCTGGATGGCTGCAAAAATTACTAAGCAGCTTAACCCTGAGTTTGAATCGCACTTAGACCTGCCA
>NZ_AUTL01000242.1:0-7227 GCF_000498015.1 Pseudoalteromonas sp. TAE79 | reverse complement strand
TGGACGGTTTAGGTCTTGCTTACAGTAAAGGCAGCTCAGTACTTGCTATGGTTGAAAACTGGATTGGCGAAGATGCATTTCAAAAAGGTATTCAAAGTTATTTAAAAGAGTTTTCATATAAAAATGCAGAAGCGGCCGACTTATGGGAAGCACTTGGTAAAGCATCAAATAAAGACGTAGCGAGTGTTTTAAAATCGTTTATTGAGCAATCTTCTTTCCCACTAGTTAAAGTAACTCAACAAGGTAGCAAAGTAACTATTTCACAAAGCCGCTTTGTAAACGCAGGCGTTGATGCGCCAGAGCAGCTATGGAATGTACCTGTTGCAATTAAATATGGTGCTGGCGATAAAGTAAAAACAGCAAACGTATTACTTAATAAACAAAGCCAAACACTAGATTTAGACTTTGAACCAGAGTGGATTTATCCTGACCAAGGTGCATTAGGCTACTACCGCTGGGTAATGGATGATGCACAATTTAGCGCACTTGTTAAAAAGGCGCCAAGCGTACTGAGTGACCGTGAACGCTTAGCGTTACTATCTGCTACTGATGCGCTACTTGATGCTGGTGTTATATCTGCTGCTAAGTTAATGCAAACACTTGAAGTGTTCGTAAGCGATAGCCACCCTCGCGTAGCAAATACCGCACTAGGTTACTTAGTGTCGCAACAGCGCACTTTTAAAGACGATAGCAATAAAGACCTATGGCCTGAATTTATTCGCGGTGCAGTAACGCCTGCTGCTAAAAAATATGGTTTAGAAGCAAAAGCGGGTGAAGATGGTGCTATTGCACAACTTCGTGCAGCCGTTGTATCACGCTTAGGTTTTGATGGTGAAGATCAAAACGTCATCAATAAAGCCAAAGAACAAACGCAGGTTTATTTAAATGATCCACAAAAGGTAGACCCATACTTAGCGGGTACGTACTTAACTCTTGCTGCTTTTCATGGTGACAAAGCGCTGCTTGATCAATTCATGACAACGTTTAAAACGACTAAAGATCCGCAAGTACGCACAAACATGCTTGCAGCTATGGGCTTTTTTGGTAAACCTGAGTTACAAAAAGCGGTATTAGCTTATAGCTTAACGGATGAAGTAACGGCATCTGACATGCGTACTATTTTGTCAGGTCAAAGTTACACAGATGAGCGCCAAGCGTTATTTATTGATTGGGTTTACAGTAACTACGATAAAGTAACAGCAAGCTTACCGCCTTTCTTTATTCCTAACTTGCCGTACTTTACAACTGCAAGCTGTGATGCAGAAAGCTTAGCGACAACAAAAACCTTCTTTAACGAAAAAGTAGCTGATGTAGCTGGTTACGCTCGTACATTAAGTAAGCTTGAAGAAAGCACAAACGATTGTATCGCGCTTAAAACACGTGAACTTGAATCGGTTAATAGCTTTTTAAAAAGTAAGTAATTATTAGGTTTATTGAGCTATAAAAATACAAAAGCCGCTGAATATAAATTCAGCGGCTTTTTACTTTTTATATAAAATTAGTTGCCAATAATCATAGTTAGCTTGGCTATAAAATCTTTGGCTGCTTGCTCAGAGTTTATTTTAAACGCAACACCGTAGTGAATAGGTTGAGCGCTTTTAAAAATGCGCGTAGGAAAGCGTGTCATCTCACTGCTATGGAAGTACCCTTGCGCACGTGTTACGCCATCTATATCATTAAAATCATCGCTAAATACTTCAAATGCAGGGCGAATTACTATTTTACCCTTGCCGCTTTCGCTGTGGGTATAAAATGCTTCTTTAGAGTTTACTAACATGTACTCTGCAATATTTTTAATCTTAAAATTACTTCTGCACTGTAATTTAATGAGCTGTTCTGTCAGCTCGTCTGCACTATAAGCCACGTGTAATCCCTATTAGTTAATTTGCGTATTAGATTAACGCATACACACAATAAAATCTGAATTTATTTGTCTGCTTTACTTTGTTATATCACATACAAAAGCGAGTTTTTCATTGTTGTAACTCATTCTTGTTATATTTGTTTCGCAGTAGGTGCTTAAATTAAGCCATTGCGATACTTCATCACTTCCATCAAGTTTACGCTGATAAACGCGGTTTTTAATAGCATAAGCAATGGTCGCATTATCCTTTAAAATAAAATCTTGAACTTGAGCCGGTAACCTTAATAAGTCTTCAACTTGTTTATCTTGTGGATTAAAACTCGCTAAAATGTGTTGCTCGTTTTTAGTGTAACTAAATAAAAATGCAGCCATTGAGTTGTTATAAATAAGCGTTCGGCCAATATTACTGGCAGCTATTTCCCCCTTCGCTTGTGCAACAGAAGTATATTGAAGAGTGTGAGGCTTTCCTAAAATAAACATCACTAAATCATTTTGGACACCCCATGCATGGTATCCAACAGGTTCAATCCAATCAAAAATACGACTTGGCGCATCTTCATTTTTGAGTGGGTAATGCCACAATTTTTGCTTACCGTCAGCTTCTACAACAATCGCTGATATCGCATCACCACTTGGCATAACCGTTGGCGAATATTCGCTTACAGGAGAGTTAGTTATATTGGTAACTTTTTTTGACGTGAAATCATAATAAGCAATATCAGTTTGGCTTTGCCCTTTATTAATTACTTCATGAGTAAAGTATAAACCTGTACTTGTTAAGTGCGGTTGGTTGTTATAACTATTTTTATCGCTCACTATACTAACTTGTACCCCGAAAGGTGTATTTAAATCAGCAAGTAATACTTGGCTTTTTGGCATGCTAGCCTGCACTACTATTGGGCTCAGCGCTGCTATAGAAAATAATCCAAGTAATGGTTTAATAAGTTTCATGCTTTCTCTCGTTTTAATTTTAAGCACCTCATGATAACGTTATTTGCTGATGGCGTCACTTGAGCTAAGTCAGTCAACTCTTAAGATACCCAAACGACTTAAAATAATGTTAAGTTTAGTCTGGTTATAAAACCTGGTCCTAAAAAAGAGAATTAACATGTCAGCTAAAAATCCTATTATTGCGATTACGGGTTCATCTGGTGCGGGTACAACCACCACAACGAATGCAATTAAACATATTTTCCGTAGCCTTAATATTCAAGCGGCTTTTGTCGAAGGAGATAGCTTTCATCGTTACACTCGCCCCGAAATGGATAAAAAAGTTCGAGAAGCACAACAAGAAGGTAAACATATTAGTTACTTTGGCCGAGAGGCCAATGACTTTGGCGCTTTAAAAACGTTGTTTGAAAACTATAGCGAAACAGGTCAAGGAAAGTTACGCCGCTACTTGCATACCTTTGATGAAGCCGTTCCGTATAATCAATTACCAGGTACATTTACACCTTGGCAAGATCTTGACCATAATACTGACATTTTGTTTTATGAAGGGTTACACGGTGGTGTAGTTGATCAAGACGTAGACGTTGCAAAGCATGTCGATTTATTAATTGGCATGGTTCCAATTATTAACCTTGAATGGATTCAAAAATTAATACGCGATACATCCGAACGAGGCCATTCTCGCGAAGCGGTTATGGGCTCTATTGTGCGCAGTATGGATGACTATATAAATCATATTACCCCGCAGTTTTCTCGTACCCATATTAATTTTCAACGCGTACCGACCGTTGATACATCAAACCCATTTAGCGCCAAAGATATTCCATCTCTTGATGAAAGCTTTGTAGTTATTCGCTTTAGGGGTATTGATGATGTTGATTTTCCTTATTATTTACGGATGATCGAAGGCAGTTTTATGTCTCGTATTAATACTCTTGTAGTACCAGGGGGCAAAATGGGCTTAGCTATGGAGCTGGTTCTTACTCCACTTATTAAAGATATTATTTTGAAAAAGCGTGCACTGGAAAACTTAGCACCTTTGGATATACCTATTTAACTCCTCTTCTAAGATTGAGCTCTCTCACGTACACTGCTGATTTTAGTAACAATAAGGGACATTGTGTTGTACTCATTAAAAATTATTGTGGGTTCTAAAAACCCTGTCAAAATTAACGCGGCTAAACATATTTTTGCAATGTATTTCCCTGAACATGAAATTGATTGCCAAGGTGTTGATGCTCCATCCAATGTGCCAGATCAACCTATTGGCGAAGAAGAAACACGTGTTGGCGCACAAAACCGTGTTAATTATTGCAAAGAGCATTACCAAGCTCACTACTACGTGGCAATGGAAGGCGGTGCAGAGCAATTTAGCTATGGTGCAGCAACCTTTGCTTACGTAGTTATTGATAATGCCTTAAATCAGGTTGTAGGGCGCAGCAGCAACCTCCCCTTGCCTCAAGTGCTTTATAACGCCTTACTTAATGGCGAAGAGCTTGGCGATGTAATGGACAAAGCATTTAATACCACCAACGTTAAACAAAAAGGGGGCGCTATTGGTCTACTTACCAACAATCATGCCACGCGCGAAAGCACCTATACACAAGCACTCACTTTAGCTATGGCGCCCTTTCTACACGTAGATCTCTACAGCCAAACAAATTAATTTAGGAAGTTTAATGAAATACAACTATGTATTGTTTGATGCAGACGAAACCTTATTTAGGTTTGATATTTTAGCGGGCATGACTCGCATGTTTAAAGCTTACAACGTAGATTTTAGCCAAGACGACTATATTCATTATCAAAAAACCAATAAGCAGCTGTGGGTTGATTATCAAAATGGCACTATTAGCGCAGATTACTTACAAGTAACACGCTTTAATGAGTGGGCTTCAAAGCTTAATGTGCCCGCAAAAGAGCTAAACGATGCTTTTTTAGATGCTATGGCGCAAATTTGCGAGCCATTACCAGGTGCTATTGAGCTTTTAAATAAACTTAAGCCAAATGCTCGATTGGGTATTATTACTAACGGATTTGCCCGCTTACAAACCGTACGCCTTGAGCATACTGGCTTAAAAGATATGTTTGAATGGTTAGTAATATCTGAACTTGTGGGTATAGCAAAACCAAATAAAGCGATTTTTGAGCACACATTTGAGCTAATGGGTAACCCTGATAAAAGCGAGATACTTATGGTGGGTGATACTGCTGCAAGCGACATACTTGGCGGCAACAATGCAGGTATTGATACTTGCTGGTTACAACACCCTGGTGAGCAATTAGCCGAAGGAATAAAGCCAACTTATACAGTAACTCATTTAAATCAGTTACAAGATCTTTTAGAGTTATAATAGAGTAAATTTTACGCAAAAAAAATGACGCTAATTAGCGTCATTTTTTATAACTGTTTGTGAGCTGTTCTTTTGCTGCTTTTAGGCTGGAGCTAACTCAAGACCGGGTGCAGGCATCGTCACAGGCGTTTCAAATGTTGCCCACTCCCATGCTGACTCTGTAGCCATAATTTTACGAAGTAATTTATTATTTAAATCATGACCCGATTTAAATGCAGTTACTTTACCTAAAAGATTATGACCTGTCATAAACATGTCACCAACACAGTCTAATATCTTGTGCTTAACAAACTCATCGCTATAACGTAAGCCATTAGGATTTAAAACTTTGAATTCATCAAGTACCACAGCACTATCCATGCTACCACCTAGCGCTAGGTTGTTTGCATGCATGTATTCAATATCTTTCATAAATCCAAAAGTACGCGCACGGCTAATTTCTTCAATAAAGCTTTGCGTTGTTATATCCAACCCAATACGTTGGCGACTTTCATTGATAGCTGGGTGGTTAAATGCAATCTCAAAGTCGATATGAAAACCATCATATGGTTCAACTTCAGCCCACTTGCCATCTTCTTCAATGCGTACTTTTTCTTTAATACGGATAAAGCGTTTAGCAACGTTTTGTTCTTCAATTCCGCCTTTTTGTAACAGATATATGAATGGTAATGCACTACCATCCATAATCGGCACTTCTGAGCTGTCCAATTCTACAATTAGATTATCAATGCCCATTGCAGCAACAGCTGCAATAAGATGCTCAGTAGTTGATAAGCGAACACCATCTTTGTTAATTAAACAGGTACACAACTGCGTATCACCAACGGCTTCAGGTGTTGTTTCAAAATCAACAACCGGATCAAGGTCGACACGACGAAATACAATCCCAGTATTTGCGCTCGCAGGTCGGAGAGTTATTGTGACCTTCTCACCTTTATGAAGTCCAATTCCTATGGCTTTGACTACTTGTGCAATCGTACGCTGTTTAATCATAGGTATGCTCACTTTTAAATCAGTTACAGTTAGACGGCGGAGTATAACATAAATCCTTTTGCCTTTCAATATTTGTACATATTTCAAACAAAAGTATTATTAAATGTTAATCTGCCTGCTTACGTAAAAAAGCGGGAATATCAAAATAATCACCACCTTCTGATTTATCTGCTTTTTTACTATTTTGCGCTGAAGAACTTGAACTACTTGAACTCGTTGAAGGCGCTTTTTCTTTGCTTTGCGCTTGCTCTTTAGTCGTATTTTCTTCAGCGTTTGTATCTTGGCTTGCAAAGCTTGGTACGTACATGCTGCTCGTTTGGTTTGATGTGCTTGCAACATCAGAACCTGATGCTTTTTTAAAGCCGTTATCAACAATACCAAACTGTGGACGACGATCGCCGCCTAAACCAGTTGCAACAACCGTTACACGTAGCTCATCAGTCATTTCTGGGTCGATTACCGCACCAACAACAACCGTTGCGTTTTCTGACGCAAGTGCTTTAACGTGATTACCAACAATTTCAAATTCTTCAATCGCAATGTCCATACCAGCGGTGATATTAACTAAGATACCTTTAGCACCTGTTAAATCAACGTCTTCTAGTAGTGGGCTTGAGATAGCTGCTTCTGCAGCTTCTTGTGCACGATCAGGACCTGACGCAGACGCCGTTCCCATCATTGCAGTACCCATTGCAGACATTACTGTTCTAACATCGGCGAAATCCACGTTAATTAAACCAGAACGTGTAATTAGCTCTGCTATACCTTGTACCGCACCAAATAATACGTCATTAGCTTTAGCGAAGGCATCTAGAAGTGTAGTCCCTTTCCCTAAAACTTTAAGCAATTTATTGTTAGGAATTGTAATAAGTGAATCTACAATTTCTGACAATTCGTTAATGCCTTGTTCAGCGGCTGCTGCACGTTTTTTACCTTCAAAATCAAAAGGACGTGTTACAACTGCAACGGTTAAAATACCGAGTTCTTTAGCAATTTTAGCAACTACTGGTGCTGCACCAGTACCTGTACCGCCGCCCATACCGGCTGCAATAAATACCATATCGG
>NZ_AUTL01000241.1:0-26853 GCF_000498015.1 Pseudoalteromonas sp. TAE79 | reverse complement strand
TCCATGCCGAACTCAGTAGTGAAACGAAACAGCGCCGATGATAGTGTAGCATTTGCTATGTGAAAGTAGGACATTACCAGGCTTCAAATTGTAGAGACCCGTTACAGCAATGTGACGGGTTTTTTGCTTTCTGGGATTTAGTAAATAGCCAAGAGCCCAAACCGCACTCAGTAGTGAAACAAAACAGCTCGAAGGCGAGACCCGGCCAACGATAGTGTAGCATTTGCTATGTGAAAGTAGGACATTACCAGGCTTCAAATTGTAGAGAGCCCGACTAGAAATAGTCGGGCTTTTTTACGTCTGCAGAAAAGTGAACTACGCGCAGTTAACACACACCCACAGCAACACCCATCACGTAGGTCGGGCGAGCGTAGCGACTCCCGACGTCAAAAGCATAAAAAACCTCCGCTCGACAATGAGTGGTAGCATTTGTACTGTGGGTAAATAATACCAATTGGTTTAACATCTGACCTAATATAAAAGCGTTAATTATCTGGTCTTGTGATAAGTATTGAACATGACCTTTAAGCCTTTATATACGCTTTAGGTAGGTTACTGAAGAGAATAAAAATAGAGGTTAATACAGAGGTTTACGCATAGAACTTAAATCTAATGGGCATGTGGTTTTTAAATAATAGTGTTCATGGAGTGCCTATCTAAACTTGCAGTATAAACTACCCTTCATTAATTGTTTTATAGCATGATAGGCGGTTAGGGGCTGCTTTAATTTCATATGTACTGAGCGTTATTAATTTTTAATCCTAAGATTAACGAAGGCCATATACTTTATATTAGAAAACTATCGACAAGACTTACTGAAAAGCAATTCATGTACTCTTTCAACTAAAGTTTATTTTGTATTCTCTTGGTTCTAACTAACCACCTATATACGCCGATAATGAACAATGCAGCAGATCCGAAGCCACTTAACACCCAAATGACTTTTAAAATGTTACCGCCAATGCTGCCGTCATGTAGAGGGTGCATCCAGTTTTTTATTTTACTAGTCGTACTTTGCTTATCTATATTAAACACGCTCTCTAACTTTCCTGTAAGTGCATTAACCTCTATATAGCTATGTGGAAAGCGATACGAAGGATCGTTTACAGTTTGAAATCTTAATCTGTAAATAGCATTTAAGTTTGATGGTGTTTCAATCCAAGCTAAACGCGCATTCGGTAATGCTTTTTCAGCTATTAATACCGCTTGTGATAAAGGAATATCGGTTTGTTTGCTCGGTTGAATTTGTGTTTTTGGTGGGGAGTTTATATCGCTAACTAGAGCGGTTAATATAGGATCTGTTTGTTTTGGAATAGCGAGCATAACACCTGTAACAGTTAAAGCTAGTAGCGGTATGCAGAAGGTTAAACCAATTAGTTTATGCCAGTCGTATAGCAAACCTATTTTAGAGCTACGAGATTTAAATTTTAGTGCCTTTACCCACTGCCCAGGCTTTGGAAACCAAGCAAAGAACCCAGAGATAAGAAGAACTATTGAGGCTATGCCTATATAGCCAACGACGAGAGTGCCCGTTGCTCCTGTTAGTAATGAAAAATGTAAGTTGTACATCCAAGTTACTAAGTATTTTCCCCAATAATTTTTACGTATTACTTTATCACTACTGCTAGATAGCCATACCATTAAGGGGGCAAAGCCTTGCTCTTTTGTTTCTATTGGATTGTAGTATCGCGCGGGAATTACTGAGTTTATACCTGTGTTTTCTAATCGCCATGGCCCTTGCTTTGAAGGGAAATTGGCTCTTAGCGTATTATATGCTTGATCCCAATTAGGCGTTTTTATGTTTGTAGTAGCGTCATTTGCTGGATTTAGCAGTAAGTCTATTTGCGGATAGTAAACTAATATAGAGCCAGAAAGAGTGATAATAGTAAGTAAAACACCTACTGATAGGCCTAAGTATAAATGTAACCGCCTGAATGTTTTTCGCCATGAAAGCTTTAGTGTCATTAATTAAATAGCCGTAATGAGTAATGCAGGTTTATTGGGCATTAAGGAATGATTAATTACGCGGTATATTATATGGTTTTTGATATGAGTTGTGCGGCATTTTGCCGCACTTATTCAATTAGGTATTTAGAAAGTAAAACGCCAGCCCTTGGCTGGCGTCAAAATACAAGCTTGAAGCTTATTTAAGCTTTTGGCCCTGCATTTTTTATATCGTCTGATACGTCATACTTAGCAAAGTTTTCAGTGAAGTCAGCGGCAAGTTTTGCTGCATATTCATTGTACTTAGCTTTATCTTCCCACGTATTTATAGGATTAAGTAAGTTAGTATCTACACCTGGAACTGCTACCGGTACATCTAGGTTTAAAACATCAATGTGCTGAGTTTCAACACCGGCTAATTTACCAGATACGATTGCATCAACTACTGCGCGAGTAGTCGGAATATCAAAGCGCTTACCTGTGCCGTAAGGACCGCCAGTCCAACCTGTATTCACAAGGTATACTTTAGCGCCAAATTCGCGTACACGCTTCATAAGAAGCTCAGCGTAAACACCAGCAGGACGTGGGAAGAATGGTGCACCAAAGCAGGTTGAAAACGTTGATTCAATATCGCTAGTAGAGCCAATCTCAGTTGAGCCAACTTTAGCTGTGTATCCACTTAAAAAGTGAAAAGCAGCAGCTTCTTCGCTAAGAACAGATACCGGTGGTAATACACCGCTTACATCACAAGTTAAAAATACAACAGCTTTTGGTTCGCCTGCGCGATTTTCAATTTTACGTTTTTCAACATGTTCAAGTGGATATGCTGCACGGCTATTTTGAGTAAGGCTAGTATCGTTAAAATCTGGAACGCCTTTTTCATCTAGCACTACATTCTCTAAAATAGTACCAAAGCGAATTGCATTCCAAATTACAGGTTCGTTCTTTTGTGACAGGTCGATACATTTAGCATAGCAACCGCCTTCAATATTAAACACGCTTCCAGGTGCCCAACCGTGTTCGTCATCACCAATTAAAAAGCGAGTAGGATCTGCTGAAAGAGTTGTTTTGCCCGTACCAGATAAACCGAAGAATAATGCTGTATCGCCTGCTTCACCAACGTTAGCAGAACAGTGCATTGGTAATACACCTTTTGCTGGTAGTAGGAAGTTTTGTACAGAAAACATCGATTTTTTCATTTCACCGGCGTAGCGCATACCTGCTAGTAATACTTTACGCTGTGCAAAGTTAATAATAACGGTGCCATCGCTATTTGTGCCATCACGTTCCGGCTCGCATACAAACGAAGGAACGTTCATTACTTGCCATTGTGGTAAGTTTGAAGCGTTATAGTTTTGTGGTTCGATAAACATGTTTTTGGCAAAAATATGGTGCCACGCTGTTTCTGTAGTTACGACTACAGGTAGATAATGCTCAGGGTCAGCGCCAACTTCTAGGTGAGAGGTGAAGTGGTCATTACTTTGAACATGTGCTTCTACGCGAGCCCATAATGCGTCAAATTTTTCTGCATCAAATGGGCGGTTAACGTTGCCCCATTGAATGTCATCTTGAGTTGTCGCTTCTTGAACAATAAAACGATCTTTTGGTGAACGGCCAGTTCGTTTTCCTGTAATTGCAACAAAAGCACCATTTGCGGCTAAAGTACCTTCGCCACGGCGGATCGCATGCTCGACAAGTTCAGCTGCGGTTAAATCGACAAAACGTGTAGCGCCTGTAGTCATGTTTATACCTAACTATAATGTGTGAGAGTTTGAACGGGATAGCTCTGGGGTTATCAGTGCCCTTAAGCTGAAATTATAGTAACAGAAGGTTTTGAGATATTCGAGCCCGTAAAGCCTCTAAAAACACATATATTTGCTAAAAAACATGAATAATTTCAATGATACCGGTGTCAGTAAATTAACAAAATTCATGACACCGGTATCATCTTTTTATAATATAAAACCGCATATTTTGCGGCTTTAATTACTATATATAAATGAAGCTGAACATTTAGTTGAAAATGCTTTTTATGTCTTGTTCGTTAAAAACATACTCTTTTAAACAGTAATGACAGTTAATGTTAACAGTCCCTTTCTCAGCTACATCTTTGAGTAGTTCTTCTTGTCCAATATTAACAAGTGCAGTAATTGTTTTATCACGACTACAACCACATTTGAATTTAATAGCTTGAGGTTCAAATACGCGAGGATTATCTTCGTGATAAAGACGTGTAAGAACAGTGTTCGCATCTAAGTGTAACAACTCTTCATTTTTAATCGTGTTACTTAATGCTTCTAGGTGTGCAAAGTCTTCAATTGATTTTTGTTTATCAACTGGAAGCACTTGTAAAAATAGACCACATGCTTTTGCGCTACCTTCAGTAGTGTCAGTTGCAAACCAAAGACGTGTTTTTAGCTGCTCAGATTGCTCAAAGTAACTTTCGATACATTCACTAAGAGTATCATGCTCTAGCGGCACTATACCCTGGTAGCGCTCACCTTTTTCAGGGGTAATAGTGATTACCATATAGCCTTGGCCAATAAGCTCTTTTACAGTTGTGCCCGTAATTTCGCTTTGCAGGCGTGCAATGCCACGCATATTTTGTTTGTCATCACCATTTATAACAGCATATTTAACTGGGCCATCACCTTGAAGCTGTACAGCAATTTCACCTTCAAACTTTAAGGTGGCAGTAAGTAAACAGGTTGCAACGAGTAACTCACCAAGTAATGCTTTAACAGGGTCTGGGTAATTATGGTCGGCAATCATTTCATTATAAGCACTCTCGATTTGTACGAGTTCGCCACGAACATCTAGTTCGTTGAATAAATAACGGTGAAGTAAATCTTGTTGCATGAGCGGCTATACCTAACTTGATTTCATTTTTAAAAGTTCGCGTCTTTGCTTTTTATCCGGTTTTTTATCCGGATGGGGGGCAAAAAAGCTGTTATTTTTGCGTGCGATGCTGTTCTCTTCGCGTTTAGCAATACTGGCATCAGATTCTTGATACATGGTCTGTGCAATGGGGGCGCTTTGGCGTTTTTCAAGCACTGAGAGTATGGTTATCAGCTTTTCATCTACTCCTTGTGCAAGTTTTATGTTTGCGCCAACTTCTACTATTTTACTCGCTTTTGTACGTTGTCCATTATAATGCACTTTGCCGCCTTGTACCATTTCACGTGCAATAGCACGAGTTTTATAAAATCGCGCAGCCCACAACCATTTATCTAATCGAACTTTTAACCCATCCGCATGGTCTGGGTTGGTATTAGCGTTACTTTTTTTACTCATAAGGCATTTCCCCACGTTTTATAGCTTAAAATTTATCATGAAATCATCGTAGGATGAAGGTATTACAATAGCCGTTTACTTTTTATACGGTTATGTAAAGTTAATTTAATCTGTTTACAAAGTTTAATATTAGTGTGCTTGTTGAAAGAAAAATGAAAGGGTACTATGGGTACGCGCTAACGCAGTAAATTAAAATAAGAACACTATTTATGGAACAGCAAATCCAACAACTAAAACAATTTTTAACTCGTTTACCGCATGCTAAGTTAAGTGCATTAGTGACACTCTTAGTTGTTGTTTATCTTGCATTTTTATTATCAAAACTAGTTTGGCTTTTATGGCCAAAACCACCGATAACTCTGCTTACCCCTAGCCATCATGCTAATCAGACATCTGGTGCGAGTAATAACTCTGCGAAGCATATTGTTGAGCAATTCTTATTTGGTAAAAAAACTGTAACAAACAACAATAATACTGCAAAGCAATCGCAGGTTATAAACAACGCGCCAGAAACACGCCTAAGTATAAATTTAACCGGTATTGTAGCGGTTAATAACGATGATAAAGCAGGCATCGCAATTATTGAATCACAAGGTAAGCAAGTAAGCTATCTTGTTGAAGAAGTTGTATTAGGCACGCGTGCTGAAGTAGCACAAATATTACCAGATCGCGTTATTTTGAATGTTAATGGGCGTTTTGAGACATTGATGCTTGATGGGCTCGATTTTAATAAAACGGTATCTATGCCAGTACTCGCTGCCCGTGATGATGCTGAAATGGGTCCGCAAAAAGTAGAGCCAAGTGAACTACAAATAGATGCTACTGCAGATCCAGACGTTAAAGAAGCAATTATAGAAACACGTGAAGAACTGCTCGAAGAGCCAGGCAAATTATTTGACTATATACGTGTTTCACAAGCCATGAATGATGGCGAACTAATCGGATATCGTTTAAGTCCAGGTAAAGAGCCTGAACTATTTAAACAAATGGGATTAAAAAATAACGATTTGGCTATTTCTATAAATGGCTATCAATTAACAGATTTAAAACAGGCTATGTCAGCTATCAACGAGCTGCGTAATAGTACAGATGCCAATATCACTATAGAACGTGATGGTGAACAAATCGATGTGCAATTTAGTCTGCAATAATTTAGCTTTGGAGTTTTAATATAATGGTTCAGGTGCTACACCTCAAAAAAATTAAAAAAGGGTTAGCTAAGTACGCAGCACTTTTTTTGGCGGCAAGTATTTCTTTGTCTGTTTCTGCTGTTGAATATGCTGCTAACTTTAAAGGAACTGATATCAACGAGTTTATTAATATTGTTGGTAAAAACCTTAATAAAACAGTGATTATTGACCCTAACGTGCGCGGCAAAGTAAATGTTCGCAGCTATGAGTTAATGGACGAAGCACTTTATTATCAGTTCTTCTTAAATGTATTGGAAGTTTATGGCTACTCAGCTGTTGAAATGGACAATGGCATAATTAAGATAGAAAAAAGTTCAGACGCCAAAAAATCAAATGTACCACTTATTGACGAAGGTAGTGAAGCTAGCGGCGACATGATGATTACACGTGTTGTACGTGTTAAAAATGTAAGTGTACAAGAGCTTGGCCCTTTGGTTCGTCAATTTAGCGATCAAAAAGATGGTGGCCACGTTGCCAACTTTAATGCGGCTAACGTTATGATGCTAACGGGTCATGCAGCATCGGTTAATCGCTTAGTTGAGATCATTCGCTCTGTTGATCAGGCGGGTGACAAGCGTGTAGACATCGTTAAGCTTAAATATGCGACGGCAGATGATGTTGTCTCTGTGGTAGATAATATTTATAAAGACAGCGGTAAAGGCAGTGTACCTGAATTCTTAATTCCAAAAGTTGTGGCTGATGGCCGAACTAATAGCGTTATTGTAAGTGGTGAAGGCCAAGCACGTACACGTGCTATTGAGCTCATTAAGCGCTTAGATGGTGAGCTAGAAAGCCAAGGTAACACCAAGGTGTTTTACTTAAATTATGCTAAAGCTGAAGATTTGGTCAAAGTATTGCAGGGTGTTAGTAAGTCCCTTGTTGAAGATGCACAAGGCGGTACTACTAAAACTCGTAGCAGAAGCAATAATGAAAGCAGTATAGAGTCTCACCCTGACTCAAACTCATTAATTATTACCGCACAGCCAGACACAATGCGATCACTTGAATCTGTAATTGAACGCCTTGATATTCGCCGTGCCCAAGTATTAGTTGAAGCCATTATTATTGAAGTAATGGAAGGCGACGGGGTTAACTTAGGGCTGCAATGGATTTCTGAGCAAGGCGGTATGCTGCAGTTTAACAACGGCACTACGGTTCCCGTGGGCTCGTTAGCTGTTGCTGCAGAGCAAGCACAAGATGTAACTGTTACTAAAAATATAATAGGAACAGAATCTGGTACTGTAACGCCATATACGGAAACAACAGAAGGTGATTATGGTCCATTAGCCTCCTTACTTAGTGGCATTAATGGTTTAGCGCTGGGCGTTGTTAAAAATGATTGGGGCGCAATTATTCAGGCTGTTGCCACTGATACAAATTCAAATATATTGGCTACCCCTTCTATTACTACAATGGATAACGAAGAAGCTTCTATTTTAGTGGGTCAAGAAGTACCTATAATTACAGGCTCACAAACGGGTAGTAACAATGCTAACCCATTCCAAACGGTTGAGCGTCAAGAAGTCGGTATTAAACTGATAGTTACGCCACAGATTAACGATGGCTCTGCAGTACAGCTCACAATTGAACAAGAGGTTTCAAGTGTAAGTGGTGCAACTGCTGTTGATATTTCAGTTAATAAACGTGCAATCAAAACAACGGTTATGGCCGATGATGGCGGTATGGTTGTACTGGGTGGCTTAATTGACGAAGACGTACAAGAAAGTGTTTCTAAGGTGCCGTTATTAGGCGATATTCCTATTTTAGGTCATTTGTTTAGATCAACAAACACAACACGCCGTAAGCGTAATCTTATTGTGTTTATTCGACCAACCATTATTCGTGATGGTGTGAGCATGAATAAGTTAAGCTTTAATAAATATAACTTTATTCGTGGTGAGCAGTTTAAACAAAAAGAAGACGGTATTGAGTTAATGCCAATGACTGATACGCCTATTTTACCTGAGTGGAATGACGAATTAGTACTTCCACCTACGTATGAAGAGTCTCTACGTAAACAAAATGCACAAGAGCGTAAAGATGACTAATGCGATTCAAGAGATAAACCAAGATGTGGTTCATCCTCAAACGCATAATCAGGATGAGCTATTAACGAGTGATGTATTAGTTGAGTTACCAGCAAAGCGTTTGCCGTTTTCGTATGCAAAACGTGCAGGTGTGTTACTTGGCAAAAATAAAGATCACCGTATAGTTTACTACCGTGGTGAGCTAGATGTGGAAGTACTATTAGAAGTACGTCGTATCGCAGGGCATGGTTTTACACTTGAGCAATTGGCTGATGATAAGTTTGAGCTATTGCTTGAAGCGTCATACCAACGTGATAGCTCTGAAACGCAACAAATGATGGAAGATATTGGCAACGAGGTTGATTTGTTTTCACTTGCTGATGAGCTCCCACAAACTGAAGATTTACTTGCTGGTGACGATGACGCGCCAATCATCAAGCTTATTAATGCCATGCTTAGCGAAGCGATTAAAGAAGGGGCTTCTGATATTCATATCGAAACCTTCGAGCAAGAGCTTGTTATTCGCTTTAGGGTAGATGGCGTGCTTAAAGAAGTACTTAAGCCTAATCGTAAACTTGCGTCGTTACTTGTATCTCGTATTAAAGTAATGGCTAAGCTTGATATAGCCGAAAAACGTATCCCACAAGATGGCCGTATTAGTTTACGTATTGCCGGACGTGCAGTTGATGTGCGTGTATCAACAATGCCATCGAGCTTTGGTGAGCGTGTGGTGCTGCGTTTACTTGATAAAAATAACGCGCGTTTAAACCTTGAAGACTTAGGTATGACTGCAGAAAATCGTGCATTGTTTTCAGATTTAATTAGTAAACCTCACGGAATTATTCTAGTAACAGGACCAACAGGTTCTGGTAAAAGTACCACCCTATATGCTGGTATGAGTCAAATTAACTCACGCGATCGTAACATTCTTACTGTTGAAGATCCGATAGAGTACGAAATTCCAGGCATAGGCCAAACTCAAGTTAATGCAAAAGTTGATATGACATTTGCTCGTGGTTTACGTGCAATATTACGTCAAGATCCTGATGTAGTAATGGTGGGTGAAATACGCGACCTTGAAACTGCGCAAATTGGTGTTCAAGCGTCACTTACCGGTCACCTTGTTATGTCTACTCTGCATACTAATACTGCATCGGGTGCAATTACACGTATGGAAGATATGGGTGTTGAACCATTCTTACTTTCATCGTCGTTACTCGGTGTGTTATCACAGCGTTTAGTACGTACGTTATGTAATACCTGTAAAGAAGGTCACACGGCTGATGAGCATGAATGCCAGTTGTTAGGTACTCCTTTTGAAAGCCAACCTACAATCTACCGAGCGGTGGGGTGTGAAGAGTGTAACTTTAATGGTTACCGTGGTCGTACCGGTATTCACGAGTTACTTGTAGTTGATGAAACAATACGTGAAATGATTCACAACGGTAAAGGCGAGCAAAGCGTAGAAAAATACATTCGTAAGCGCAGCCCAAGTATTCGCCAAGATGGGTGTAGCCGTGTACTTGCAGGTAAAACAACACTTGAAGAAGTCTTGCGTGTTACCCGTGAGGAAGGCTAACTATGGCGGCGTTTGAATACCGTGCCTTAGATGGCCGAGGTAAAGAAAAAAAAGGCATTTTAGAGGCCGATACAGCTAAACAAATTCGCCAAACTTTGCGTGACCAAAAGTTAACGCCGCTTGAAGTTATCCCTGCGGCGCAAAGTGACAAACAAGTCAAAGGTGAAAAAGCCCCTTTATTCGGTGGCTTTTTTAAACCAACAATTTCAACCTCAGACTTAGCGCTTATAACCCGCCAATTAGCAACATTGATACAATCGGCACTCCCTGTTGAAGGCGCTGTTATGGCTGTTGCTGAACAATGTGAAAAGCCGCGTTTAAAGCGTATGCTTATGTCGGTACGTTCAAAAGTAGTTGAAGGTTACACCCTTGCCGATGGTCTTAGTGAGTTTCCTCATGTTTTTGACGACTTATATCGTGCAATGGTAGCCGCAGGCGAAAAGTCGGGCCACCTTGATCAAGTACTTAATCGTTTAGCCGACTATACCGAGCAGCGCCAACATATGCGTAGCCAAATAACTCAGGCTATGGTTTACCCTATTATTTTAGTGGTATTTGCAATTGGTATTGTGTCGGTATTACTGGGTACGGTGGTACCAAAAATATTAAAAACGTTTGAAAAAACGAAACAAGTACTCCCTTGGACAACCGAATGGGTTATGGCGGGNGGGTAGCCATTTTGTGCAAAATTACTGGTTTATTAGTTTAATAGCCATCACAGCAATCGCTATTGGTATTAAGCATGCACTTAAACAGCCAAAAATACGTTTTTGGTGGGATGACCGAGTGCTACATATGCCAGGTATAGGTAAAGTGGCTCGTGGTATTAATACCGCACGTTTTGCGCGTACTTTAAGTATTTTATCGTCAAGCTCAGTACCATTACTTGAAGGAATGCGTATCTCGGGCGGCGTATTAATTAACGAAAAAATTAAAAAAGCGGTTGCAGATGCATCCGACAGAGTGAGTGAGGGTGCAAGCTTAAGAGCTGCACTTCAGCAAACTAAGTTGTTTCCACCAATGATGCTGCATATGATAGCAAGTGGTGAAAAATCAGGTGAACTAGAGCAAATGTTAGAGCGTGCTGCAAATAACCAAGATCGCGAATTTGAGAGCATGGTTAATGTATCGCTTAAACTACTAGAGCCTGCGATGATCGCCTCAATGGCGGNGTTATTGTATTATTTATAGTAATGGCAATATTGCAGCCAATAATGGCGATGAATAAAGCTGTTGGACTTTAAGTTAGAATAAATTTTTAAATATATTAATGGTTTTACCTAAACCATTTTTACTTAAATGTTTTTAGAATAATGAGGTAATTACGTGAATAAACAATCAGGTTTTTCTTTACTAGAAGTGATGGTGGTACTGGTTATCATCGGGATGATTATGTCAATTGTTGCACCTAACATTATGGGTCAGCAAGAAGAGGCTGCTATTGATAAAGCACATCTAGATATCCAGCAATTAGAAGATGCAATGAGCTTATACAAGCTTAAAAATAAGAGCTACCCAAGCACAGAGCAAGGTCTTGAAGCGCTAGTTACCCAAACAAGCATTGAACCGGTTCCAAAACGTTTCCCTGATGGTGGCTTTATTAATGAATTACCAGAAGATCCTTGGGGTAATACTTATCAGTTAATTAGCCCAGGTGAAATTGGCAAGTTTGATATTTTTTCTATGGGCCCAGACGGTGAAGCAGGTACTGATGACGATATCGGTAACTGGGACGAAGAAAAACAATAATGCCTAAGTACACCGTTCTGTATGAACATGTTAATGCTAGAGGCTTGCTATGAAAGCAAGCCTTAAGCAGCGCCATGCAAAAAGCAGAGGCTTTAGTTTAATAGAAATTTTAGTGGTATTAGTGATCATCGCTTTTGCCACCAAAATGGTTGTATATAGCTTAGAAGGCGTTGCTGAGGAGGAGTTAGATACTCAAGCACTAAGGCTGCATACCACCATTAATATGGCATCGGAATTTGCTATTTTAAACCAAGTTGAATTGGGCTTATTAGTAGAAGAAAATACATTAGAGTATTTAGTTTTCGATGGTGAAAAGTGGATTACTTTTGACCGTGAAGATCTTTTTAAACCAATAGAATTAGACGAAAGATTAAAGCTCACTCTTAACTTAGAAGATTTAGCGTGGGCGCAAGATAACCTCTTAGAGCAATCTAACTGGCGCGAGCTTATGAGTGGTGGCGATGAAGACAGTTTACTTGAGCTCAAAAAGCTGAAAATCCCACAAGTACTTATTTTGTCATCAGGTGAGGTAAGTGCGTTTCAGCTTATATTAGAGTTAAAAGATCAAAGTGAGCCTGTGTATTACATTGAAGGTGAATTTACAGCACCCATTAACTTTCGCCGAGAGCCAGAATAATGAAGCGCACTAAAGGGTTTACCTTATTAGAGGTGTTAGTGGCATTAAGTATTTGTGCCATGGCGGGTATAGCTGCAATGCAAGCAACAAGCGAGCATATACACCACTTAACGACTATTGAAGAGCAAACCTATGCATCTTGGGTCGCCGAAAACGTTATTATTGAACAGCGAACTAAAGGCGAACAATGGCAAGGTAAAAATAACCTTAAAGGCAGCGAAGTAATGGGCGGTGTTGAATGGTTTTGGCAGCAAGAAGTTACAGCCACTGCTGACAAAAGCTTTGTAAAACTAACCATAAATGTTTTTACGGATGAAAAATATGAGCATTCAGCATATGAGTTATCAACGTATTTAAATAAAGGCAAAAAGTAAGTGAAGCAGCGCGGGTTTACATTACTTGAAGTTATGGTTGCACTGGGTATTTTAGCTTTTGTTATTATTGCTACTCATCAAATATTAGAGACGACAACAAGAGCAAAAGATGCCTCCGATGAAAAAATTGCTGAGCTAAATGGATTGCAAACAACATTTAGATTAATGGATCAAGATTTTAGCCAAATGACCAAACGCGCAGTTCGCAATGAGTCGGGTGATGTTCAAGAACAATATTTACTTGCTGGTCGTTACGTTTTAGAAAGCCAATACGATGGTATCGCGTTTGTACGAGATGGCTGGATAAATCCAATTAACTTATTGCCACGTTCAGAACTACAAGCTGTTGGTTATAGAGTGATTGACGATAACCTTGAGCGTGTTTATCGGGTTTATGTTGATCAGCTTGATAATATGGAGCCGCGAGTTCAACGTGTGTTAGGAAATGTTGAAGAACTTAAGTTTGAGTTTTTAGATGATAAAAACGAATGGCAAGAACAGTGGGAAATTAAAGCCCTCCCTAAAGCGGTTGCTGTTACGTTGCAACAAATAGAAGCAGAGCCAATTCGTCGTGTATTTTTAGTTCCTGGGCAAGGCAAAGTTGTTGCTACACAAACTACGGATGTGAATAATGGTTAAGCAGCATTCATCGCGCGGCGCAGCACTTGTTATTGTTTTATTTATTGTGGCGTTAGCGGCTATTTTAGCAGTAGAAATGAGTGCTAATTTAATGGTTCAAGTGCAAAAAAGTACAAACTTGCAAGGTCACCAACAAGCTAAATGGTACGCCTACGGTGCAGAAGAGCTTGCTATTAAAGGGCTAATACAAAGTAAAAAAGATGATGCCGATAAAACAACACTCGATCAAGTGTGGGCAACTCAAGGAGATGCTTCATACCCTGTTGATAACGGCACGTTAAGTGGCAAAATTACAGATTTACAAGCATGTTTAAATTTAAATGCTTTAGCCATAGCGCCAGAAGAAAATAGCGCAAGTAAAACAAACCCTGCACACAAAGCGCTCTTTGCATTACTTGAAAACATTGAAGATTTACCTGCTGATGAATCAGAAGAGACAATGGCAGATAGCGTATTTGATTGGCTTGATGAGAACAGTATTACGTATCGCTCAGGTGCAGAAGAAGACGAGTACTTATCACGAGATTTTCCGTATATGACAGCCAATAGCTTATTTGCATCAACATCGGAGCTGCGTTTAGTTAAGGGCTTTAACCCATTAGTGATGGAAAAAGTATTGCCATATGTATGTGTAATACCAGGCAGTACGCTTTTATCAATTAACGTAAATACATTATTGCCAGAGCAAGCGCTCATACTCAGTGCCTTGATAGAAAGCTTAAGCTTATCTGGCGCAGAAGCGGTGTTAGGCGCAAGACCGCAAACTGGCTTTGACACCATCGATGAATTTTTTGAACAGGTGAAGCAGCAAGGCGGTACTAATACTGACTCAATAAAAAGTCTATTTAGTATTAAAAGCGAATATTTTAAATTACAAACGCAGGCAAACTTTGTCGACCTGCGTTTTTCGATGACCACATTACTGCACGCTAAAGATGGCGACGTAACGATACTGGCGCGAAAATTTGGAGGCGTACAGTGACAGAAATACTGTTGATCCGCACGGGTCAAACCGAACAAGAATTACTTAACTGGTTAATTTACTCACCACAAGAACAAGAAATAATAGCCAGTGGCGAGTTACCAAATGCAGAGCATTTAAGTGAGCTAAGCGAAAAAGCACTTACCCGAGAAGTTGTCGTGTTATTACCCAGTGACCAAGTGCAATTAAAAACGGTCGCTTTGCCAACAAAATGGAATCGCAAGCTTGAGCAAGCATTGCCATACATGCTTGAAGAAGATATAGCATGTGACGTAGATGAACTGTTTATAGCAGTAGCGCAACCGACAATGCTTGGTGAGCAACATGCAATTCGTGTAGCAATGACAGACCGTGAATGGTTTGAACAATGGCTTGCATTATTTGCTGAGCATAATCTATCAGTATACAGAATATTACCCGATGCTTTGTTGTTACCGCTTGCAGATGATGGCGCCGTAACTGCTATTGAGCTCAACAACCAATGGTTGTTTAAGCAAGGGCAATGGCATATTAGTGCGGTTGAATCTAGTTGGTTGAATGGCTATTTAACAGCTATGGGTAACCCCGACATTAAACATTTTAGTCCTGCTAATCAGTTTCCTGAAAGCGTTAACTTACAAGCCCAAACAAGCGATTACGACTTACCTTTAGCATTATTTGCAAAACAGTTAGATAGCGTTAATTTTAACTTACGCCAAGGTATGTATCAGCTTAAAAAACAAAGCGCTTTGTGGTGGGGTTACTGGAAAGGCGCCGCAATTATAGCAAGTGTTGCATTGGTTTCTACAATTACAATAAAAGCTATTGAGTTACACCAACTTAATACACAAGTAGAAGTAGCTAAAGCTCAAGTAGTCGACAGATATCAAAAAGCATTTCCGGGAACTAAAGTTCGCCCTAATCTAATTAAAAGCCAAATTAAAGGCGCGTTAGATAAAATACAAGGCTCAAGTGAATCCGGCTTTTTAGACTTAACGACTAATTTGGTTGATGTATTTTCGCAAGTCAGCGAATTTACACCTGAAACACTTCGTTATGACAAACGTCGTAATGAGCTGCGAATTCGTGCACGGGCTAAAGACTTCCAAACTTTTGGTAAAGTAAAAATCATACTTGAAAAGCAAGGTTTAACTGTTGAGCAAGGGTCTTTAAATAATGACGGTGATTATGTCGTAGGCGAAATTAAACTGCGAGGTGCAGTATGAAAAAGCAGTTAATGAAACAGTGGCGTTCGCTTAAAGAGCAAGAACAACAATTGGTAATGGTCGCTGGTGGCGTGTTTATTATTTTTGTTTTAGTAATGGGAATATTTAGGCCATTAAATAACGCGATAGAAAAAGCACAGCAATCTCAAATTAAACAACAAGAGCTATTAGCTTGGGTTGATGACAGTATTGTTAAGCTAAAGGCTGCAGGCAACACCAGTGTTGCTAGCAATACAAACTTAAGCCAAGTGGTAAACTCTACTCGTGGACGCTATAAAATCAATATTAGTAAAATGCAGCCCAGTAGTGATTCACTTCGTTTGACGCTTGACTCAGTAGAGTTTAATCAGTTAATAGAATGGCTAGATGAGCTAGTAAATCAGCATGGTTTAAAAATTGAAAATTTAGATTTAAGTCGCGATGATAAATCAGGCTATGTGCGCGTAAGCCGTTTAGTATTAGAGAATTAATTAATGAAAAAAATAATAACGTTATCGGCTGTCTTTTTAATTAGTTTTATTGTGTTTTGTATTATTAAATTACCAGCACATATTGCACTAGATATAGCAAAACCGTACTTTCCAAAGCAATTAGAAGTAGGCCAAACTGTAGGCACTGTTTGGCATGGTCAAATGATGCAAGTTCGTTTTGATGGTGAACAGTTAAATAATGTGCGCTGGGATATTGCAGGCTGGAAATTATTTACAGGCAAACTAAATGCGAACATAAAATTTGGTAATCCACGAGAACGCAGTGATATTTCGGGTTACGCAGATGTAAGTTATGGTTTTTTTAATAAAAAAGTAATAGTGACTGACGGTCTAGTGCGCTCAACAGTAGAGCGTGCAATGCAACGTGTGCAACTTCCTCTGCCTGTTACTGCTAAAGGGCGTGTGATTTTAGAACTTGATGAATACAGCTCAGGCGCTCCTTATTGTGATTCACTAAAAGGTGAAATAGCGAGCCCTAATATTGATGTTCAAGGTTTAAATGGATGGTTTAATATTGGACCTCTAGCTGGTAAGTTAAGCTGTAAGTCGGGTGATGTTGCTATATTAATTGACCCAGATAATACGCTTGGCCTTGAGGCAGATGCTACACTTAAAGCTAATTTTGACTTTAGAGTGGCAGGTTATGTAAAACCAGATGCCAGCTTACCTAAAGATGTACATGATGCGGTTAAGTTTTTAGGCCGACCAGATAACCAAGGTCGCTACCCGCTCAACTTTTAATGTTTTAATATAAAGAGTTTTAATGCAAATACCCCAATTTACTGAGTTGCACGCAAAGCAGCTCAGCTCATTTTTAAATACCCAATCTCAAGCAATGACCCTTGTACAAAGCCAAGGCTATTTATTTGGTGTAATTTGTTCGCCTAACCCATTAGATGTACATGAGTGGCTTGAGCAGATATTGCCAAACACAGCTAATGATTTAGATGAAGAAATGCTTTTTTTGTTTATGGCGCTTTATCACAAAATTAGTGAGCAGGTGTTCGAAACTGGATATAAATTACCAGACACATTTGATGCTGAATTTTGTAAGTCGTGGAGTAAAGGCTTCTTAGTTGCAACGAAAGCTTATGCAGAACCTTTGTTAAATGCACCGCAATTAGACGTTGATTTTAAACAAGCACTAGAAAGTGCGTTAAGCACACTAAGCTTTTTTGCACTCGACCAGCTAGCAATAGCTCAGATTGCCAAACAAAATAACATGACAATAGAAGCTTTGTGTCAGTATCAGTATGAATCTATGGGTGACTTTGCATTAGGGTTTGCTGAACTAATTGAAGTGGTCGCAATTAATAGCGGCTTGATAACCGACGAGAGTTGGGAAGAGTAATTATTAATACTAGGCGCTTAGTTTAATCTAAGTGCCTAGCTCTAATATAATATCCGTACAGCCTTGTTTGCACTTTACTATGCCTTTACCAGGCTCGCTGGTGGCTAAATCAAGTGTTAAAACCCCATTACACTTCTCACACTCTAATGTTTTGCCTTGCGCTAATTGCTTGAGCATATTGCGCTGCTTATGAAATGAGTCGCTTGCTTTTTTATTTAATCCTGAAAAATCCACTACTTTGCTCGCTTTTGTTCTAATGCTTCAGTCACTATTTTACATACCGTATTTAAACGGTCGTCATAAAAATAAAGGTTTAAGTCACGCTCACGACAATAGCGTAGGTGAAATAACTGAACAGAGTCATCTGTTGTAAACGTTTTTTCTACATACTCACCTTCAGATTCAGATAGTTTAAGTTGACTGCTGATCCTATTTTTAGCCATATTTGCAGCTGGGCTTCTATTGACCTTGCTTGCATCACTTAAAAAGCCGATGCCTTCACCTAGTAACCTTTCGCGAGGTTCTTTTATAAGTGGGTGATCGATTGTAAAAAAGGCAAGGATCACAACTACCAAAATAATAAATTTTTTCATGGATACGTAAACCTTGATCTAAGTAGGGTTGAATTACCATGCAGTGTAATAAACTGCATTTTAAAAGCAAGTAACTGGGATGAATAAATTATTAGCAATCTATGCCAGTAATTTTAACCAACATTGTTATAATGGTTAACAGCAGTCAGATATTTCTGAAATATCTGAAAGTATTCGAGAAGGCAATTTATTAAAGTAAATATGCCTAGCAAGTAACTTGCTAACTTTAAGTATAGAGTACTTGAGTATTGCTGGATTTTTATTTCCAAGCGGCGTTGAGGAACTTCGATGGACAAGCAAATTAAAGTAAAGAATATCCCTGTAGAGGTGAAAATCCAAAAACCGGATTTAAGCCGTCAAGATGATAGGTTCAATCCCCGAAATCGTATTTATGTGCGTGCTGTAAAAGGCCTACATCAATTACTTAGACAGCGCATTGGCTTCTTAGGCCTGCTTGCGTTTATGTTACTACCTTGGATTAATTTTAATGGCCAGCAAGCTGTGCTGTTTGATCTAATTGGTCAAAAATACAATATTTTTGGTTTAACGCTATGGCCTCAAGATTTTACTATATTAGCGTTTATCTTTATGTTGGCAGCATTTGCGTTGTTTTTAGTGACCACCTTCTATGGACGGGTGTGGTGTGGCTACACATGTCCGCAAACTGTTTGGACTTTTATTTTTATTTGGTTCGAAGAAAAGCTTGAAGGCACGGCTAATCAACGTAAAAAACTCGATCAACGACCCATGAATTTTGATAAGTTTTGGCGTAAGACGGCAAAGCATACTAGTTGGGTATTGTTTTCGTTGTATACCGCAATTTCTTTTGTGGGTTATTTTACGCCAATAAGGGAGTTACTCCCTGACTTTGTAACGTTTGATATAGGCGGTTATGCACTAGTCAGCATTATTTTCTTTGCTGCGTGTACCTATGGTAATGCCGGTTGGATGCGAGAAATTATGTGTTTACACATTTGCCCTTACTCTCGTTTTCAATCAGCTATGTTTGATAAAGACACATACACAGTAACGTACGACGAAAGCCGAGGTGAAAGCCGTGGTCCTCGTTCACGTAAAGTAGACCATAAAGATTTAGAGTTAGGCGACTGTATAGACTGTAACTTGTGCGTTCAAGTGTGCCCAACAGGTATTGATATTAGAAATGGGCTACAAGCTGAGTGTATCAACTGTGGTGCATGTATTGATGCGTGTGATGGCGTAATGGATAAAATGGAATATCCGCGTGGGCTTATTTCATATACGACTGAGCGAAATCTCGAAACCCCAGAAAATAAAACGAATCCACTGCGAGCTAAAATTATTGGTTACACGGTCATACTTGTTGTGCTTACGGGAGCGCTTGTCGCTAATATAGCACTGCGTAAAACAATGGACTTTGATATTATTCGTGACCGAAACCAATTATATCGTGTCGATTTTGATGGTTTAGTAGAGAACACCTATACATTAAAGGTAATTAATAAAGCGCAGTACGAGCAAACCTTTAATATTAAAGTACAAGGGTTAGATAACTTTAAGTATATTGGTAAGCAGTCATTTACTGTGCAGGCAGGGGAATCTCATAACGTGCCATTGTCACTTGTAATGGACCCTTATGATTTGAAGGCGCCGATGACTGAGTTTAACTTTGTGCTTTCACCGGTAGATGAGCCGGATGAGACAATATCGCAGTCGAGTAACTTTTTTAAAGCGCGATAATCGCAACTTACCTTAATTAGGTAAGTTGATATAGCAATTAACAAAAGCGGGTATATAACCCGCTTTTATTTTATATAAGAAGAGTATGAGTAAATTTAGTTTTATTGACTTAACACCAGACCTAATACTCGATGCAATAGAAAGCGTAGGTGTGTACGCCGAATCTGGTTTATTGGCGCTCAATAGCTATGAAAACAGAGTGTACCAATTTAAAGCGGATGATGGCCTGCGTTACGTAGTGAAGTTTTATCGCCCAGAGCGATGGAGTAAAGAGCAAATTCAAGAAGAGCATGACTTTGCATTTGAACTAGCGGATGCAGAAGTACCCGTTGTTGCCCCTATTTTATATAATGGGCAAAGCTTGTTTGAACACGAAGGGTATTTGTTTGTGTTGTTTCCAAGTGTAGGCGGGCGTTTATTTGAGGTTGATAATTTAGATCAGCTTGATGTAATGGGGCGATTGATTGGCCGTATGCACCAAGTAGCTAAAACAAAACCTTTTACTTACAGGCCAACAGTAACCTGCGAGGAGTATTTGCATACAGCCAAAGTTCATCTTCAAAAAAGTAACTTAGTGCCCATGGGAATAAATACTGCCTTTTATACTATTTTAGATTTAGTGATAGAGCAGGCGCAAAAACAGTATAAAGATGTGCAAAGTATTCGCTTACATGGTGACTGCCACGTTGGTAATATTTTATGGGCAGGTGATGCGCTAATGTTTGTTGATTTAGATGACAGCCGCCAAGGTCCTGCAATCCAAGATTTATGGATGATGCTCAGTGGCGATAGAGCGACGCAACTGTTACAGTTAGACACCCTTGTAAATGCGTATGAAGAGTTTTGTGATTTTGATCACTCTCAACTCAAATTAATTGAACCGCTGCGAGCAATGCGTATTATTCATTATATGGGATGGGTAGCTAAACGATGGAGTGATCCTGCTTTTGTGCGGAACTTTACATGGTTTGCTGAGGACAAATACTGGGAGCAACAAATTTTAGCACTGAAAGAGCAACTTGCAGCATTGCAAGAAGCACCGTTAAAGTTATTGCCGTAATATTTTATTTAAAGACAAGTACAACGAGATACAAATGCTTAAAAAATTAAAACTGAGTTTATTACTTTTATGTTTACCATTTGCAGCACTTGCTGCACAGTTTGAAGTTGATAATCAATACACTGTTATAGATGTAGACAAAAGCAAGTCACCGCAAGTAACCGAGTTTTTCTCATTTTACTGTCCACATTGCTTTAAGTTTGAACCAGTAGCAAAAGCAATTGAAAAAGGCTTGCCAGAAGGCGCTGAGTTTATTAAAAACCACGTTAACTTTTTAGGTGGCGTGTCACCACAAGCACAAAGTAATTTAAGCTTTGCCTACTTAATTGCTAAGCAGCATGGTCAGGCGCAAAGTATTAGCGATCAAATTTTTAAAAGTATCCATGTTCAACGTGCACCATTAACTGAAATGAAAGACGTTAAAAAATTACTTGAAGTAAATGGTATTGATAGCGCAACATTTGATCAAGAGATTGCAAGCATGCCTGTTATTTCAGCTGAGCAAGCAATGCAAAACAAACAGAATAAATATTCAAAATTAGGCGCACTTACAGGTGTACCTACTTTTATTGTTAACGATAAATATAAAATAAACCTCAACACCATCAAAAATCAAAAAGAACTTGATGAGTTAGTAGCGTTTTTATTAGCACTATAAATTTCGGAGTATAATAATGATTAAATTAGTTAAAGCAGGTTTGCTTGCAATATTACTTCCTATGGCAGCAACAAGCTTTGCAGCAACGTATGAAGAAGGCGTGCATTACGACGTAGTTTCTGAGCGTGCAACTAAAAAGCCTGAGGTTAAAGAGTTCTTCTCATTTTACTGCCCTGCATGTAATAACATGGAAGCACTAATTGGTGAGTTTAAGCCTAAGCTTGATAAAAACGTTAAATTTAAAAAGAGCCATGTTGATTTTGTAGGTGTACGTGACCCAGAAAACCAACAGATGATGAGCCAAGCACTCGCTACTGCAGAAGTGCTTCCACAAAAAGATCAGATTATTTCTGCAATCTTTAATCATATCCATACAAAGCGCGCTAAATTTAATGAGCTTGCAGATGTAAAAGATATATTTGTAGCGCAGGGCGTTGATGGTGATAAGTTTAATAAGCTGTTTAAAAGCTTCTCGGTACGTACGCTAAGCTCTAAAATGAAACGCGATCAAGACTACTTTAAAGAAAAAGGCGCACTACGTGGCGTACCTACCTTTATTGTAAATGGTAAGTACAAATTAAACCTAGGTCGTGAGTCGGGTATTACTAAACCTGAAGACATTAGCAAATTAATAAATTACTTAGCTAACAAGTAAGTTTAGCTAAAACAAAAAAAGCTCCTTAAGGAGCTTTTTTGCTTTATAAGGATATAGCGATGGAAAAAATATTAGTATCGAGTTGTTTGCTAGGGCAGCCTGTTCGCTACGATGGCAGAGGACACGCAATTTTGCATCCACAGCTTAATTTGTGGCAAAAACAAAATAGATTAATTGTGTTTTGTCCTGAGGTCGCTGGTGGGCTTCCTACTCCTAGAGCTCCTGCTGAAATAATACAGGGGAGTGTAGTTACTAATTTAGGAGAAGATGTAACAGAACAGTTTCAAACTGGAGCTAATATAGCGCTAGAACTCTGTAAAAAGAATCAAGTTCGTTTTGCTCTACTTAAAGAATCGAGCCCTTCTTGCGGACGAAATACAATATATGATGGAAAGCATCACGGAGTAAAAATCGAAGGGCTAGGTTTAACTACAGCATTATTAATAAAAAATGGTATTCAAGTATTTAGTGAAGAGCAAATACCAGCACTTATAAAAGTACTGGCACTTTAATTTTGGCTGGTTATTTGCGCTGTAAGAAAACACCCGACTCAATGTGATGTGTATATGGGAACTGATCAAATATAGCAAAGCGCTTAACGTTGTGCGTACGTGTTAGGTGATCAAGGTCACGTTCAAGGGTTTCAGGATTACACGATATATAAATTATGCTTTCGTAGTTAGCTACTAAGTCACACGTTAATTCATCCATGCCCGCGCGCGGTGGATCAACTAATATGGTTTGGCAGTCATAGCTTTTAAGGTCAATACCCTCTAAACGAGAGAAAGTACGCTCGCCATTCATTGCTTGGGTAAACTCTTCACTAGACATACGAATAATATCTAGGTTCTCTACGTTATTTTTAGCAATATTGTATTGAGCAGAATGAACAGATGATTTTGATATTTCCGTCGCTAATACTTTATTAAAACAGCCCGCTAATGCAATTGAAAAGTTACCGTTACCACAATACAGTTCTAGTAAATCATTTTTAAGTGGTTTACATAAATCTTGTGCCCACTCCAGCATATTAATATTTACTTTTGCATTAGGCTGAGTAAAGCTATTTTCTACTTGTTGATAAATAAGTTCTTGCCCATTAACTGTTAAACGTTCAGTTACAAAGTCATCACCTAGTACTTCTTTTTGTCTGCGAGCACGACCTATAAAGTCAATTTTGTATTTACTGCTAAGCTTTTCTTTCAGTGCTTTAATTTCACTTAACCATTCATCATCCAGTGGTTTGTGATAAAGCAAGCTTACTAAAATTTCACCGCTTAGCGTTGATAGGTAATCGATTTGAAATAACTTACGGCGTAATATTTCACAAGGCTTAAGATTTTCAATCATCACCTGCATTATTTCACCTACTAGAGGCGCTGCTGGGTCAAATGTATCAACACGGATTTTTTCTTTTGTTTGTTGATCAAACATAATGTGAAACAGATCGTCACCGTCGTGCCATACTCTAAATTCAGCACGTTGGCGGTAGTTAGTTGGCTCTGAGCTAAATACTTCTAGTTGCTCCACACCAAAACGTTGAAACTGCGTACTAATGCGCTGCTCTTTTTCACTTAACTGCGCTTGGTACTGTGTGGTATCTATTTTAATAACTGCCATTAACGCTACTACCTTATCTAAGATCTGTTTATCGGCGCTATTGTAGGGAGCGCTGCGTATTTGTCTAGTTTTGGCTAGCATTTATGCTGTTTTATTGAACATTGTACTTTAGTTTTTGTTGTTATAGCCGATAATAAACTACGCACGCTTAGGAGACGAATAATGAAAATAGGTAATTATGGCTTTACGCCAAACAACAACATCAATAAATTCAATAATAAAGCTGATATACAGCAACCTACAATTACGTCTCCTCAAGATAGCTATCAACAACGAGGCCGAGAGTTGGCCGCAAAGGTGCTTGGCGATAAAATGGCTGAGCAGCTTGGATTACCTATAGCAGAAAAAAAAGCAGATAAACCACTATTTGATTTTGATGAAATAGTAAAAAACGTGCTCGATTTTGTAAGTAGTGCTGTAAATAAAGCAAAAGCTAACGGCGCTGATGACGAAAAGCTCAAAGATATGCTAGGCGATGCGCGCAAAGGAGTCCAAATAGGGATTGATGACGCTGTTGATGAACTCAAAGGTACTGGCGTATTTAATGATGACATGGAAGAGGGCATTAATAAGTCCAAAGAGGGAATTTACAATGGGCTGGATAAGTTTGAAGAGTCGTTATTTAACCCACAACCTGCCAGCGTAAATATAAGCCAGGCCCAATACGTCAGTATGACGAGTAATGCAGAATATAAATTTACAACCGCAGAAGGCGATGAGGTAAGTATTAGCTTTGCTGATGCATTTGAATCTCAATCGGCAAGTGGCTATCAGCAAAATAGTAATAGTGAGTCGTTTGCAAGCCCATCATCGCAATCTCGACAGGTATCATTTTCGATGTCGGTAAATGGTGACTTAAACGAGCAAGAGCAAGAAGCTATTAATGCGATGATGGAAGACTTACAAGATTTAAGTAAAACCTTTTTTGGTGGTGATTTAGATGAAGCATTTGAACAAGCGCAAGAGCTGAGTTTAGACAGCGATCAGCTGGTGGCTTTTTCTATGGATTTACGCCAAACAAAAACAATAGCAACAGTTAAAAGCTATGAAGAATATAAACCAGCACCAGAAAAACAAGTAGCAGAGGGTTTAGCCCCTTTTAATGACGACCTTAAAAATGCTTTTGAAAAAGCGGGTGAGCTTGGATTACAAAATCAGCTAGCTGGCATTCTCCAATGGTTAAATCAAGATCAGGAACAAATAGATAAGTTAGTAGATTATACAAAGTCTATGTTCGAAAACCTTAATCAGTTAAATTCAGCAGCCGACAGGCTTACTGATTTAGAAACCACGCAAAGTTAAACTACTTTCTTTTATAAAAACCTCATGGCAAACTGCCGATCTTAAAGTAAAGTAGGAACGGTAGTTTGTCAGCGCATATAATGGTCTTTGATTCAGGTATTGGTGGAACTACTGTACTTGAACATATCAAGCAAAGTATCCCCAATGCTCAGTACAGCTATTTTATGGATAATGCATTACTACCTTATGGTGCTCAATCCCAACAAACTATAATTAACCGATTATGTTCACTTATTTATTTCATCAAAGCCAACACGCTTAACGTCGATTTAATTGTAATAGCGTGTAATACAGCTTCTACATCTGCACTCAGCGCTGTTCGCCAAATTACGGATATTCCTATTGTAGGTGTTGTGCCAGCAATAAAGCCTGCGGCAGAATTAACATGCTCAAATCATATTGGCTTGTTAGCCACACCGGCAACGGTCGCCAGTTCATACACAAAAACATTAATTGCTGAACATGCACGTAATGTAATCGTTAATCTATATAGCAGTGTTGAATTAGTAACGTTAGCTGAGGAATGCTTTTTTACAGGCTCTTTAGATACAAATAAGTTGTATCAAGTACTTGATGAACTACATATAGATAAAACTATAGATGTACTTGTACTAGGGTGTACGCACTTTCCGATATTAGCAGGGCCGATTAGTCAGTACTTTGAAGGGAATGTAAAATTACTTGATTCAGGTGTAGCGATAGCAAATAGAGTCAACTTCCTACTTAACCAACTTAACTTATGTGTGGATAAACAAACAGACATAAAAAAGCCGCTGCAATATTATGCAACGGCTGATGTGTTTAGCAATAAGCTAGCGGTAAAGCTAGTTACACTGACTGATCCGTCTCAGTACGTAGAGCATTAGAATCATCTTCTTGTTTTTGTTTTGCTTCACGTACCTTTAAAGTACGTTGTTGGAACTCGCTATCGTTCAAGTTAGCAATTGCATTGTCTGCATCAGCTTGCGCCATTTCAACAAAACCAAAGCCACGACGTTTGCCAGTATTCTTATCCTTTAATAAACGAACATTGAATACTTTGCCTTGTTCTTCAAATAATGCACGAACCACACCTTCGTTTGCACGATAAGGAAGGTTACCAACATAAAGCGTTTTTGTTTTAACTTCAGCTTCTTCAGTCACATCAGATGATATTGCAGCAATAGCAATCGCACCTATTAATAAACCAGCACCAAATAGTAATGCAGGGTTTAAAGCTAAGCCGCCTAAAGCAAACTCAACAACAACAAAACCAACTACAGCAAGAATAACAGAGAAGATAAAAGATTTTTGATCGGGTAATTTCATTTTAGATCTACCAACAAACAGGAAATAAACATTAATTTAACATTGTGAACTTGCTATCTTAACGCCTAAATCAAACATAGCAATGATATTTGTATTAAATAATAAATAAGAGCATAAAAAAGCATCATCTTAGACGGGTTTTCATATGGTTTTACGTGGTTTTGTTCTATTTTTGTTCGAACAGTAAAAAGATCTAAAAAAAGGGTTGATCTGTTTTCGGATCTCCCTATAATGCGACCCCACTGAGACGGGAAACGCTGAAGCATAGCGAGGCACGAACTACTCAGAGAGTTAAATAAAACTTCGGTTTTAAATTGTCGAAAGAAATTTTAAAACAAAGTGTTGACTCGAAAAATAAAGGGTGTATCATTCGCATCCCTTGAGACGCCAAAGCGACTCAAAACGTTCTTTAACAATATAAAGCAATCATCTGTGTGGGCACTCGTACAGATTGAGTTCTAACAGCCAACCTACTT